>JAWBOF010000009.1:0-14482 GCA_038826685.1 Bathyarchaeia archaeon | reverse complement strand
GCTGTGTTTAAGTTTTCTCTTTTCGCCAACGTTTGTAGGGCTTTATCGATTCCCGTTGTGTACTGAACCGCCTTTTTAGCCTTGTAAACAATTAGTTTAGGCACGCGCATGTTCGCCGCGGCTTGGCGGAGCACTCGTTTTCTGAGCATGTCAGTGGAAGAGTCAATCTTGAGTGCTAAAGGCAAACTTAGGGCAAAGTTGACTATGCGAAAATCGGCGAAAGGAAGCCGCAGTTCTACTCGGTGAAACACGCAAGTGTGGTTGTCGCGTTGAAAATTCGTCTCATAACATCGCACAACATCACGAAACAACGTTTTTTGCAATTCTTCGGGCCCCCTCTCTGCGTAGACGCCAAGGTATCTGTGGTAGCCGCCGAAAAGCTCGTCCGCGCCTTGACCAGCCAACAAAACATTAAATCCATGTTTTTTGGCGTGTTCAGCAGTCCAAAAAAGTGGCAGAGCGATGCTGGCTTGCACGGGGCTGGGGTCTTCGATTAGCCACAAAACCTTGGGAAGCGTTTTCTCTACGTCGTCGACTGAGATAGTTCGTTTATGGATTGGAAGGGCTAAGGCTTTGGCGGCTTCTTCAGCGTGGCTGGTTTCCAGCATGTTTTCCAACGAGACGGTTATCAATTCGACGTTGACTCGGCATTTTTTGGCTAAAAAAGCAACTGTGCCGCTGTCTAGACCGCCGGAAAACGCGACAGCGACTTCTTTTACGTCGGAAACCCGTGCCTTGACTGATTGAAACAAAAGCCTTTGTAGTCTCGTGGCCGCACGCTTCATTTCAAAAGGTTTAACCTTAGGTTGCTTGACGGTTTTGACAGGCTTGAACGAGAAACCTAAATGTTTTTTTATAGTGGCTATGTTGCCGGGCGGAAAGGATTCTGTGGTTTTTAAACCAAGTTTCCACAGTGCTTTGCGTTCGGACGCGAAGGCGATGCACGATTTGTTCTTGGCAAAATAGAAAGGTGCTAGTCCAAGGGCGTCTCTGCCGACGATTAGGGCGTCGAGAGTAGCGATAGCAAAAACATAAGCGCCTTCGCATTTTTTGATTATTTCTTTGGCAGTTTTTGCTGGGTTTGATTGTAGTTTTTTGTTTATGTTTACGGGCGGGTAGGTTCTGCCTTCGAATGCGAAGGTGAAGTTGTCAGTTTTGATTAGGCAGGGGGTGTCTGTGGGAAGAGTTTTGGAGAAAATGTAGCCCAAACCAATGTTAGATCGAAGTTTTTCTGTGCGAAGTTCGTCTATGGAGTTTGCAAGCGTCTGTTCTTTCGCAGTTGCGATTCCGTAAGTGGCTTCGGCTTTACCTCGATGCGCCAACTCTTTAATCATCGTCAAAATCGCGTTGGTCATGTCCTGTTCTTCTTTGTCCACTACCGCTGTGATGGCGCCCATTAACGATGAACTCCATGGTTGGAAGTTTATATTTCTCCTTTCCACTCTTTGAGAAGTCTTTCAAGAAAAGTTTCCACAAACTCGTGTCTTTCTTCGGCGATTCTTCGGGCGGTTTCCGTGTTGAACGTGCCTTTTACTTTCAGAATCTTCTCATAAATGTGATTAACTGAAGTTTCGGATTTCCCATCATACTTTTCCTTAGGCTTTATGGCTGGGTCGTGTATGGGCTTATTGCTCCATCCTCCCCGCGTGAACACTCGGGCTATACCCACGGCGCCGATGATGTCTAATCTGTCGGCGTCTTGGAGTATTTTTGCCTCCAAAGTCTTTGCTTTCATGCCTTTCCTGAACCTGTGCACTTCTATGCAGTGAATAACTTTGTCTATCTTTTCTTTAGGAAAACCGACTTCCTCAAGTAGTTTTTTCGCTATTTTCGCGCCTTCTGCGGCGTGGTCGTCGATTTTACCTTCGTCTTCCATGGCTCGGGCTACGTCGTGAAGCAAAACTGCGGCTTTAACAACATCAATGTCAGCGTTTTCTTCTCTTGCTATTCGTAGGGCCAAATTGTATACTCTTTCAACGTGCGATTTGTCGTGATGCGAGAGTCGAAAGAATTCCTCACTATTCTTTCTCAACTTTTCAAAGAAGGCGTCGTCCAACACGTCCCTCACCAAGCACAACAATACTAGTCAGTAAAGCAATAAAAAGATACTTCGCCACATAATACAAACTAATAAAAACAAAACTTACACAATACCACTAAAAGGAGGCAAAAACTTGCCAATACTCCCAATCGACACAGGCAGATACGGAACAAAAGAGATGCTACAAGTTTTTGATGAAGAAAACCGCCTGCAAAAAATGTTGGACGTGGAAGCCGCGCTTGCTTGGGCACACGCTGAAGTTGGCAACATCCCAAAAAAAGACGCACAAATTATCATGAAGATGGCGTCGACAAAGCACGTCCAACTCGACAAAGTAAAAGCTATTGAAAAAGAGATTAAGCATGATGTTACAGCGCTTGTACGCGCTTTGGCGGATGTGTGCGGTCCAAGTGGCGCCTATGTGCATCTTGGAGCCACGAGTTCTGACATTCTCGACACCGCGACCGCCTTGCAACTTAAGGAAGCAGTCCAAATTCTTGAGCGGCGGCTAAGTGGGTTTGAAGAAGTTTTGATGAAGCAAGCTGAAAAGCACAAGCGCACCATAATGATGGGACGAACACATGGACAACACGCATTACCCATCACTTTAGGGTTCAAGTTTTCGGTTTGGATGCGAGAAAACGCAAGGCACATCCAACGTCTAAGAGAGTGCAGCGAACGGCTACTCGTTGGAAAAATGACAGGCGCCGTGGGAACCCAAGCAGGTTTTGGACCAAACGCTGGCAAAATCCAAGAACTTGCCATGAAAAAATTAGGCATAAAACCCGCCGACATTTCAACCCAAATAATCCAACGCGATCGTTACGCCGAATTCGCCTCGCTTCTCGCCCTAATAGTCTCATCGCTAGAAAATTTCGCAACCGAAATCCGCGAACTACAGAGACCAGAAATTGGAGAACTTTTTGAACCATTTGAAAAAACAAAGCAAGTAGGCAGTTCCACCATGCCTCATAAACGCAACCCAATAACCTTAGAACGAGTTTGCGGCCTAGCAAGGATTGTCCGAAGCCTATCCTCACCAGCATTGGAGAACGTCGTAACCTGGCACGAAAGAGACTTAACCCAATCATCTGCTGAAAGATTCATCATTCCCGAAATCTGTATCCTCACGGACTACGTGCTCGGGTTAATGACCGAAATCCTGGCTGGGCTTGTCGTAGACGAGGAGAAAATGAAGAAAAACATAGGCCTAACCCAAGGACGATGCATGTCAGAAGCCGTGATGATAGCCTTGGCAACAAAAGGAATGAGTCGTCAGGAAGCCCACGAACACCTGCGACTGCTTACTATTAAAAGCGAAACAGAAAACCAACCATTCAAAACAACCCTTCTAGAAGACAAAAAAGTGCGAAAACTACTAACCCAAGAAGAAATAGCCAAGACACTAAACCCAAGAAACTACCTCGGAACAGCAGTCAAACAAGTCGAACAAATGATAAAAAAAACAAAAAAAGAAAGAAAAACCCGAGGACTACTCAACTAATCTTTCAGTGAACCCGCGGTTCTCTGTTCATATTTGGGGTGTATTTGGAGCCTAATTGGATCATATATGGAAGAGGGTCTAGAACAGCGGCACACAGCACACACAAAGATAGATAACCTATTATCAAAAGCGCTTCATTTTACCAAAAACAGAAAAAAAAGGAAATTAACGTCTAAGCAGGCTTAAGATGTCCATAAGTAACCGTGTACGCAAAGTAAAGCCAAGCAACAGCGAACAACAAAGCAAAAACACCGAAGATCCGCCGCGTCCATTTATTCTGCAGATGCACTGCAGGGACTGAAAGAACCATCGCAGTAGCAGGCGCCAAATACAGAAGAGCGCTCAACAAAGGTTCTCTGGTAATCTTAACAGCATCAGTCGAATACGAAATTATGGAATACGCATCAACAATCAAATAAAGTCCAACTACGAAAGCGAAGTACGAAGTTGCTTGTAAGCCATGACCGAAATACAAAGCCGCAGCAGTCGACAGAACCACAAGCCCACCCAGCGCAGCAGCACCTCCAAAGAGCACATTATAAATGCCGCCGGAAGAACTGAAGGGCCACTGAAAACTAATGGCAAGCCCGGTGATAAACAAGTAGAAACCAGAGAAACCCAACGGCACGCCTAAACCTTTTCCTAGATTCTTACCTTGCTCCTCAATGGTGTCCGAAGATGTATTGTAAGGAAGTCTAAAAGCCGCCACAGCAAGCATTACACCACTCGCAACAATGCTCCACATCATGCTGTCCAGATAGTCGAAAGGCAACACCAAAGCTAAATTCCCCTATCAGTTTTTATCTATTTTTAATCATTTTTATCATAATTTTTGCTATATAAACCTTTCATTTTAGAAAACCACACGGCCAACAATCATCATTCACCTAGAGAAAGCGTTACATCTAAAGGGGGAGAGCCTTCGCCATTATCCCTAACCGTGAAAAAATCTCCTTCGCCAACACTTCAGCATCACCCACCCGATAATTGTCTGCAATTACGAGTTTCGGTTTACTTTCTTTCACATACTGAAGCAACCCATTAAAATCAGAATGATCACTTAAAGCTATTATGTACTCGTTTCTACCAACTTCCCGATATGGAGTTGAAAATTCCCACCCACTAACACAAATTCGAAACGCATCTTCTCCAACTCGCCCTTTCGAGCCCATGTGAAAAAACGCCACACACGGATCGCGACTTTGCAAAATCTTCTTCCCCTCATCATTCGAAGACAACAAAATCCGTCCCAACCGCATCCCATGCCGCTCACAAATTTTTGACACATGAAAAACTTTTTCAGGCATCACAAAAGGCACTTTAACTTGCGCTGTATGCAGAATCTGCATGGTCTCCTGAAGTTTCCCATGATAACCAAACACGTAAACAGGGCCTTTCTTCAACCCCGCCTCTACCAAAGAAACAAACAAATCTTCAAGGTTACTCTTAAAATTCCTTACCCGTCGAGGGTTCCCATATGTTGCTTCAATCACTAACACGTCAGTTTCTATCACAGGAGTATCGCGTAAACGAAAATCACTCGTATACAAGATTCTTGTTCCTTCAGCGTCTTCAACGAGTGTTTGTGCCGCGCCTAAGATGTGATCTGCATAATGAAACGTTAACGTTTCATCATCCACTTTTAGCAACTCTTCATAATCAAGAGTTTTCACATCACCCATCAAAAGAAAAAGTGGACCCAGCATCACGTCAATTAAATCCTTAGTCGCCGGTGTCATCACCACCTTCTCACAATGCATAAGGCTTTGCCGCAATCCCAGTAGGTGATCGGAATGGGCGTGAGTAACAACCCGTATTGACCTTGCCTCCTCAAATCCGTCGCAAGCTACGTGCTTGCCCAGAAGAACAGCCCCCCTTTCTGTTACTCTTGCCTTCGAAAACATGGAATCTAACCAATATATCTTATGTTAAAGTGTTTTAAATAGTTTCCAAAACGTGAAATTCAAATTTGTCTTGAGTAGCTCAGAAAAAATTGTGTGTTATTTTGTTTGGTTGATTTTTGGGTTACAGCCTTTCGGGCATCACTATTGCGGTTTGGGTGTGTAAGACGCCGTTTAGTCTGCGAATTTTGTTTAATATTTCTCCTAATGTATCTAGTTTTGGGGTTTCAACGAATACTATCACGTCGAATGAGCCTGTTACTGCGTGCGCCATTTTTACGCCTGTTATCTTCGCTGATGCGTCGGCGATCTCCCAAAGTTTGGCTGGCTCGGTTGTTATGAATATGTAGGCGTACAAGTTGTTTCACGTAGGCTAGTTTGTTGTTAGCTTTTAAAAAGTTTTTAGCTTATTTTTTATAGGTTTCTAATTTTTGGATAAATTTTTTCGGGATGGCTACTGCTTTGCCGAGTTTTTTGTTTGCCGCAACAACAATTACGTGGCCTTCGGCTATGGGTTGTTTGTTTTCTTTTTTGGTAATAGTGAATATGTATTTGATTGATTTTTCTTTGATGTTGTCTACGATTAAAGAAATTTCGAGGATGTCTCCAAATTTTGCGGGGGCTTTGAATTTGCAAAGGGCTTCGACTCTTGGAAGCCAGAGATTGTGTTTTTGGATGAAATCGTTAAAAGTGAAGCCCAATTTTTGATACATTTCTTCTTCTGCTCTTTCAAAGAATCGGAAGTAATTTGAAAAGTGGACAACTTCTGCCGCGTCTGTGTCAGCCCAGCTTACCTTGTATGTTGTTTTAAACGGTGGCATGTGATCCCGAACTAATGTTTTGTTACTGTTTTTTGTACGCGTAAATGGTGTGCGATGGGTAGCCTAGCTTTGGGTTTTCGCAAAAATTGTCTATTTTGAAGGGTTTCCATCCTATGATTTCGTAATCGTGTGATACTACGCGTGCGCCGTTTTTGAGTTCTGATTCAAGTTTTGGTTTGATTTTTTCGTTTGCGCTTGTTGTGAGATAAAGAAACACGACATCTGCGGTGCGCAGGTCAACGGTGAACATGTCGCCTTGAACTATTGTGACGCGATCTTGAAGCCCAAGTTCACGGATGGATGTGAGTGCCTTTTTTACAAGGTCATCTCTTAATTCTACGCCTACGGCGCGTGCGCCGAAGTCTTGTGCGGCCATGATGACGGTTCTTCCGTCTCCTGCGCCTAGGTCGAAGAAGGTTTCGTTGTGTTTGAGTTCTGCGAGTTCTAGCATGTGTCGGATTACGGGGATTGGTGATGCTACGAAGGGGGCGATGAACATTTGTGGTCCTCGCTTTGGTGTGTATGATGTGGTGGTTGTTTTTTAAGGTTTTCTGGTGGTTTTATGCGACGTAGGTGTTCTTTTTGCTTAGGGGCGCCTTTGATTCGCCGCATTTTATGCAGCTTTGTTGGCAGATTTCGAGGTATTGTTCTTCGTTTTTTTCTAGTGCTTCTGCGGCTTTTCGGCAGAGTTCACTTTGTTCTTGGCATCCTGCTTCGTTGCAGAGTTTTGATATGAAAAGGCAACTGTTTTTTACGTCTTCTTTTTCCAGTGCCACGCGATTGCCACGGATTAATAAGCATAATTCTCTGGCTAGTACGCATGTTCGTATGTATTTGAATCGGCTTAGGGTTTGTTCGCGAAGCTTTTGTCGGCTTACTTCCAAATTTTGCTTCTCCAATCGTTGTTAATTGTGTAAGAGGTGGGGTAGGTTTTAAGGTTTTGTGAATTTGTAATTAATGTGCTCGTCACTTTGTTGTGTGCAGAGTTGTTGCGGGCGCGTGTGTGCTGTGTGCCGCTGTTCTAGGTCCTCTTCCATATATGATCCTATTAGGCTCCAAATACACCCCAAATATGAACAGAGAACTACGTGCTCTGCGGGTTTAGACAACTTGGAAATAGGTGCGCACGTTTTTAGTATAGAAAAATGGGAAGTTTGTGGTTTTTTAAAGTTTGTTGCGGCGGTTTAGATTTCTTCTTCCCACTCTTCGTCGTCCCATTCTTCAGTTTCTTCGTTGTATTCTTCTTCGTTCCATTCTTCCATTTTCAAACTGCCTCCACAGAAGGCGTTAAACATCGGGTGGCAGTCACTCTCAACGTCTATATTTTATAAGTTTATGAAGCCAGAATACTAATGGAAAAAACAAGTCACGGAGGAAAATAAGGAGTAACGCCTACTTGGCTCTGCATCTGCATCACGTTATATACCATCGCGCCGACAATGATGATAACCAAAGCAACAAGCAAAACAGAAAACATTAGAACCACCAGTTTTCTTCTAAAAAACCTTCGCACGTTCTCCCGCACAAGCCCCAGATTCAACCCTACCAACTGCATCCCAGACATCGTGGAAATTATTAAGAATATTAAAAAGAATTATGAAACAACAAACAAAATTTACAATCTATTTTTCAGGCTCTTTGTCGGTTTCCCAGCCAACGCACGAAAGCGTTCCGTCAGGATTTGGCGCAAATTTCCGTTTAAACTTTACACCGCACCGCAAACACTTCCTCTTCTCATAGACCACTCTGCTTCGTGTCTCCAAACCCCAAATTACACCAGGCTCTTTCCAAAAAATTTGCACTAGATTACCATAATTCTCCCATTTATGCAGCCCAAGTTTGCATAGCCACTTCAACAAAACAACCCTCTTGTCTAAACGTGTGTCTTTTTACAAGGAATATAAACGATTCCTTACCAAACCTCAAAAAGATTATTAACAAAAACCGCGATAATAGCATGCATGCCCGACAAAGTCCATTGCGCACATATTCTGGTGAAGACCGAAAGCGAAGCAAAAAAGATTCTAGAACGATTGAACAAGGGAGAAAAATTCGCCAACATCGCCAAAGAAGTCTCACTTTGCCCCTCTGGAAAAAAGGGCGGAGACCTTGGCACTTTCGGCAGAGGACAAATGGTCAAAGAATTCGAAACTGCGGCTTTCAAACTGAACAAAGGAGAAATCTCGCCGCCCGTAAAAACCAAGTTCGGCTACCATATCATAAAAAGATTAGAATAACTACCAAGTTCCTAGCAAAATCCTTTTTTCACCTGATTTCTGCGAGAAAAAGGGAAGCTTAAGGCACCGCCGAGCTCTAAAAGCCTATATAAACCCCTTGTTGAATAACCCATAGTGAGGTGCGCAGGATGGGTGCCTTACGGGACTTCATAGAGTTCATCAAGGAAGCACTCTGGATAACCAAAGTATGCTTCACCTCATTCTGGTTCTGGCTGCCCGTGCTCTTCGCCTTCTACATAATCTTCCAAATGTACCTCGCGGTGGCAATTCACCCAGTGACGTTGCTGATACTGCCAGCCGCCTTGATTATTTACATGATTATCTGGGAAGACAAACGAATCGCCGCGCAATATGGACTCAAAAAGAAAGGCACACAAACTCAGACTCCGGGCGCGATAGTGTGGAATGTCAACAAATCTGTGGATGAATACCTGCAAATAGTAAACAAGAGACAAATGAGCCTAAGCGACCTGCCAAAACTGGAACCGATAAGGCCGGAAGAAACCGAAGAAACAAAAGAGTAACCCGCATAGTTTGCGTTGTATAATTTTCAGATGTCAGGTGACTTTGCCTTTTCGTACATTTTCTCCAAAGTCCACCGCAAAGCAGTCTTTAATTCCCGCAGCCTATCTTCAGAAACGTTTTCAACCAGAATCTCCTTCAAAACGTCGCCGTCTTGAACAATCTTAAAGGAAAAAATTTTGTCTGGCTCGAGCTCGCCCGAAGCCGACGCTTGACGGTCTTTGTCCTGCATTTTCACAAAAACACGTTCAACCAAAAATTGAAGGAAAGGCGGAGTTTTTATGTTGAAGGATTTGTCTTCGGCCAGAACGATCCGTAACGAACCCTTGCCGATGTAAAGGTTTGCGAGAAGTTCGCCGCTCACGGTTTTTAGGGGTACTGACGATTCGTATTCCAAAACAGGCGGGACCGCGCTCGTAGCAGACGATGACGGGACTGAAACTGGCTGAGATGGTGACGTTTTCGAAGCTGGCAATCTCACTTCTGCTTTTTTGAAGCCTTTTTCCAGCAAAGCAGCATCCACGAATTCGAGTAAGATCAGCGAATCCTCCAGTTCTTTACTCAGAGTTTCAATCTTCTTCTCCAAACGTATGCGGAACTCGGCGAGTTTCTTCAGTTTATCGGATTCATCTCGTTCTTGGCTTGACATCGCGAACCACAACAACACATATAGCGAGCAAGTGCTTATCAAATCTTCCCGAAAACAAGAAAAACAGAGAAAACACGTGGCTTAGATGGATTGTACAGCTATGCCCCATGTTTCAGAAAGAAAACGCTCAAACTCCTTGAACACTTGACTCTGCGTTGAATTAAACTTCAAACAAACAGGTTTTCCCTCATAAACCTGGCTCAAATCATAAAGCGCCGTTGTCTCGGCTAAGTCGGGATCCTCCGTGACTGTTTGAATAAAATTTTTCGTCAACCGCTGCTGAAAAATCCAAGCCACAAAAGACGCGTTGACTATCCGGTAGGAGAAACCATCAAAAACTGTGCACTTGTGATTCTGAGAAACCTTCTTGAAAGTAGAAGGATGCACATTCCAAGCCCAAACAAAATCATGATACTCATGACCAAGCCTGATCCAATCCGCTTCTTCACAAGTTTTCCAACCCTTAAGCCGGCAAAAATCCTTAAACCGTTTCAGAAGCTCCCATATTCGGGGAACACTCAGTAACGTAGTCATTGTAATCACCAAATATTATAGAACAAAGTTCTATAAGGCAAAACGACGATTTAAATGTATTGCGGCGCGTTATTTGCAAATTTTTCATAAAAACGCTGTTTGTTTTGAAAAAGTTAAGAAAAAAATTGAGTATTTGCTACAGTTTTTCGAGCAATCCATAGCAAGTTTGTGCTTGATTTTTATAAAAATCTGTCGAAATTCCACGGTAACTTCTACAAATCTCCGATAGCAAATCATAATAGTTTAAAACAGTATCTTTACTTGTCAGC
Source organism: Bathyarchaeia archaeon (assembly GCA_038826685.1). Taxonomy (GTDB): domain Archaea; phylum Thermoproteota; class Bathyarchaeia; order Bathyarchaeales; family SOJC01; genus JABFQO01. Next base: position 4,004 of record JAWBOF010000009.1, on the reverse strand, counting down.
AAGTGTTTAGGTATGAAGGTTAAAAAGCAAACGATAACCCTTGACGACCTAGACTGGAGTATTCTTAGACTTCTACAGTTGGACGCAAAGAAAACCTACAGCGAAATTGGACGAAAACTCAAAGTCGCCCACTCGACGGTTTACGAAAGAATAAAACGCATGGAAAACTGCGGCATCATAAAAAAATACACAATAATAACTGACCTCGAAAAAATCGGAAAAAAACACGTCACGGCTTTCATGACGGTTTTCACTGACCCAAAAGAAAGCGAAGAGGTTGCGAAAAAACTCGCAGAGATGAAAGAGGTCGTCGAAGTTGCTACGTCACTCTCAGAAGAACTGTTAATAATCGCGAAAGTAGTCGCTGAAACACAGGAGAACCTTCACGCTTTTATCGCCCAAAAAGTAGTGCCACTGCCCGGAGTCCTGCGCATCCGCACCTCGATCGCCACAAGAAAATTCAAAGAAAGCGAAGCTGCCTCTGAAATCTAAAAGCTGCAGATAACTATTTTTATAAGTAAAAAAGACATATAAAACTGGAGAAAAACAGTCATGACCACCTTTATACCGGCAAACAAAATCCTCAGAAAACTGCCGAGGGAAAACGCGTTTTACTTTTTCACGTCGATAGGCAACTATACAGGCGTGAGTGCCGCGTCTTTGGAGGAGTTTGTAAAGAAAATTTTGGAAGTAAACGTGAAATCATTAGAATTTCACCTTTACCGAGGCGATTTCCAGAAGTGGATCGAAGAAGTTTTAGAGGACAAAACTTTAGCCAACGAGATTAAGAAGCTTCAGCAAACAAAGCTCATCGGGAACGACTTGCGAGACAACCTTTACCTCATCGTTTCAAAACGTTACGATAAACTCAAGGGCTTTTCTTCCTAAACCCTCCAAAAACAAAACGTCTCCGATTAAACACCAGAAAAGATAAGACGCAAACACTCACACCCGCGAAGGAGTTAGGTTTAACGATAAATTCTGCAGCCGCGGATCGAACAATGCCAAGCGGAATCTTATAATTAGCAACCTCGGCTGTGTTAGGGTAAAATTTTAGTACACTTTGGAAATACGGGTCGGGTCCAACTTCGTTCATGGTCACGTTCACGGCTTCTTTTATTGTGCGGTTTTCCAAAAGCAAATGATGCAGAAGCCGGGCAGTAGCCTTGTCCGTATGCTGCACATTTACCGCCAAGTCCCAACCTATAACGGCCTTGGCGCCTTTGCTTTCTACCAGTGCTTGAAGCATTGTTCGAGAACGAGCGTACCTGTCTAGCCCGTTACAACCCATCAAGATAATCACTGCGCCTCTAAAATCGCCCAGCATCGCGTTCGCGACAAACCCGTGAAGAATGCCGAAATATTGCTCACCGCCTTCTTGATACATGGCTATATTGAGCCAGCCATTAGACTGCTCGTATGGGTATTGAGCGCTATATGGTTCGGAAGTAAACAAGTCCAAAGGCGCTTCTGTGCCATTATACAACGCAGAATGCACTCTCATCCATATAATTTTGTAGCCACGTGAAGGGAGTCCACGGTAGAAATTTACGGTGACGTCTGAACCGTTGTAATAGGTAACTGCATAACCTGCAGCGGTTAATGTGGCGTTCGCTGTTTTCACGAAGGTAATGTTTTTGAAGTCTTCTCTTGAACTCAATTGGTCAACTATGGCGGCTTTGAATCCATAGTCCGGTTGACTAAAAAACGCGTAGACCGCTAAAGAAGACACCACAATCACACCGACAACGATTAAGCCGTAGAATTGTTTCCTAGAAAGTTTAGACACCCGAGAATGTTTCACGTATTTTCGTAGCTTAACACTCATCGTACTAACGGCTTCCTTTTTAACTAAAATGGAAAAGAAGGATATGGTGGTATTTTTAGGTTCTTTTTTTCTTCGCAATAATTCCTTTCAGCACCAGAGCCACGGCCATCAACGAAATCAAGCTGAGCCACGGCGCCAAGAACTGGAATGCTCCTACTGCCTTCGAACGTCCGCCTACAACGCCGCTCGTCACAGTGACCGGGGCAACGTTAGATTTTGCCTCTGCACCAGTGCTGTCGGTTACGTTCAAGTGCACGTTGTATGTGCCAATGGAAGTTGGAGTGAAAGTCCATGATAGGCTGTTGGCGCCTGACACGGGGACGTTATTCACATACCATTGATAATAGTAAGGTGCCACACCGCCGTTAACAGTTGATGTGAACGGCACCGAGTCGCCGAGATGAATAGAGGCAGCCGCAGGATTTATGGTCACAGACAAGGCGATCATTACCACGACTGGAGCATCATTAGACTCTATCTCTGCTCCGACGCTGTCAACGACTTTCAAGTAGACAGTATAGGAGCCCGCTGAACCGCCAAAGAACGTGTACGTAGGGCCAGTCGCACCTGGAACTGGCGCGGCGTTGAGGTACCACTGATAAGAGTAAGGAGGAGTGCCGCCGGAAACAGACGAGGAAAAGTCGACTGTACCGCCCACATAAATTGTTGCAGACGTGGGAGCGATTGAAACTGTCGGCCAGCCATTCACTGTCACTGGCACAGTGTTCGAAGTAGCCAGCATCCCCACGGCATCTGTAATCTGTAAGTAGACGCTGTAGGTACCCGCAGAAGATGGCGTGAACGTCCATGTGGAACCAGTTGCGCCTGAAACCGGGGCACCGTTAAGGTACCACTGATAAGAGTAAGGAGAGGTACCGCCCGAGACTGAAGAAGTAAACGTTTGAGACTGACCAACATCCATAACAACTAACGCGGGCAAAATGCTAACTGTAGGGGCTGGATTAACCGTCGCGTAAATTGGAGGAGACGAAGCACTTGGGTCGATGTCTGCGCTGTCGGTTACTATCACGTAAATTTTGTAGGTGCCCGGCGTCGTCGGCGTAAACGTCCAAGTGCTGCTTGTGGCGCCTTGCACTGGGGCATCGTTAAGGTACCACTGATAATAGTAGGGTGAAGTGCCACCAGAAACTATTGCCGTAAATAGTCGAGATTGACCGACGTCCATAACAACAGAGGAAGGCGAAACAGTGACAGAAAGGGGTGGGTTGACCGTGATTGTTGCTATGTTTGATGTGGCAATTTGTCCCACGTTGTCAGTGATTTTCAGGTAGACTTGATAAGTGCCCGAGGAAGAAGGCGTGAAGACCCATGTGGCATCGGTCGCTCCGGAAACCGGGTTGTTATTTAAATACCACTGATAAGAGTACGGCGACGTGCCACCAGAAACAGATGAAGTAAATGTTTTGGATTGACCAAGGTCTATTGTTGCAGAGGACGGACTAATGCTTACGGTTGGCAACGGATTAACTTGAACCGGCGCGATGTTTGACGTGCCTTGTGCGCTTAGGCTGTCGGTAACTTTGAGGTAGACTTGGAAGGTTCCAGTTGAAGACGGCGTAAACGTCCATGTTGGGTTAGTTGCGCCCGAAACAGGGCTGCCGTCCAAGTACCATTGATAAGAAAATGGCGGAGTTCCACCGCTCACCGAAGACGTGAATAACACAGATTGACCAATGTCGATTGTTGCGGAGTTCGGGCTGATTGTCACCGTCAGCGGAGGCGGCGGATTAACTGTGAGCTGCGCAATGTTTGATTGTGCAATCACATTTACAGCATCCGTAACTTTGAGGTAAATTTGGTAAGTTCCAGTCGAGCTGGGCGTGAAAGTCCAGCTGCTCGATGTCGCGCCAGAGACGGGGTTGCCGTTAAGGTACCACTGGTACGTGTAAGGCGACGTACCGCCCGTGATGCTTGAAGTAAATGCTTGAGATTGGCCTAGATAAATTGTTGCGCTATTTGGGCTGATGGTAACTTGTAAAGGAGGATTCACAGTAACGAGGGCAACATTAGAGTCGGCGCTGACGCCCACGCTGTCCGTTACTCTCAAGAATACTTGGTAAGAACCCGAAGATGACGGAGTAAAAGTCCAAGTCGCACTTGTGGCTCCAGAAACAGGGTTGCCGTTAAGGTACCACTGGTACGTGTAGGGCGACGT
>JAWBOF010000008.1:0-14596 GCA_038826685.1 Bathyarchaeia archaeon | reverse complement strand
ATGCTTGATCTTGAGGTTCCACCGTAGCCGAGGTTGTTACCGAAGGCCACGTGAACGGAACCGCCGATTTTCTCGTCTGTTAGAATGTAGCCGATTGCCTTGTCGATGGCGGGGTTGCAGCCGATGCCTAATTCTGCTATGTTTGTGGTGCGGATTTCTTTCTCTTTTTTGTCTATAGTCATGCAGCGTTTGAAGGATTCAATCATAACTTCTTGGTTAGTCTTAGCGGTGCATTCGTTAAGCAGCAGTTTTCCGTCTTTGAAATGAAGAGTCACGTCTTTTATGAGTTTGTTACTCAGCCTGTCAATCGTAATTGGACAATAAATTGTGCCTTTGCCGACTGTTTCGTGTGGAGCGATAAAAAGTTCTCCTGCAGGCAGATTGTTTCCCAAATCATTCAGAGCAATGTCGTGGTCATCCACAACGCCGTCGTCCTCGTTTAGTCGACGTTCTTTTATTTTGCAAACAAAATCTGTACCCTTCGCATCGGTAACATGCACTTCGTCTTTGCCTTTTAATCGTCGAGCCAATTCAGCACAGTTCTTTTTCAGCAAAGAAGATGGCACCATCATGCCGTCAATCGTTAGTCGCTCCAAATCCTCATAACTAACGCCGTAAAACTTTGCCGCCTCTCGAGTTGGCCACGCTGCATAAGTCCATTTTTTCCCTTTTCCGGTTTCTTCTCCGTAGAGCACTTTGCGGATTGGAACACGTCCTTCTTGAGAGGCACTGATCTTATCTATAGGTTGACGAGTCATGACGTTGGGGTCGCTGTAGGGCTCTACTGTAATATAAGCGTCAACTTCTTTTACGGCTGCGAGTAGATGCTTGGGAGTAATAGCCAAAATTTCCTTAGGAATTTCTTCATAAATTCTCGCTTTAAAACTGTCAGACGTTGCGCTGATTAACGGGACCGCACCGCGTTTGTAACAGAACAGGCCGATTTCTTCGAGTAATTCTTGACTGTGCACCCCTCCAGTAACAAAAACTGCTTCGCCACGTTTTAAGTTCATTCCATTCACGATAGCTTCGGCGCATTTAACAATTTTTTCTCGTGTAATCATACCCATCATCACGTAGGGCTATAGACTATCAGTGTGGAATTATTAAACTTAACTGAAGCATAGGGTTTACATACGAAAATCAAATATTTGCTCTAATCTACAAAAAATGCTTGATAAATTTGCCAAAAGACTTATTTCTAAAGACAGCATATTATATGATGGGGTGAGGGGCCATGTTATGTTTCAACCACATGTTCCTTGCATCCTTGTTTGAGAAGCGAGATCGAGTCACGATAATAGTCAACATTCTACAGACGCTCAGAGACCAGCATAAAGGCAAAAGAAAAACAAACATAATGCAAAGCGCTAACTTAAGCACGAACCAAGTTAGGAAATACTTGGAGTTGCTCTACATCAACGGCCTAGTCAAGAAATATGAAGATTCCTACTTAGTGACGCCCAAGGGAGTAGAGTTTCTCAGAACGTTTGAACAATTAAACATCAAACTCAAGTGAAACAACTTGGCACACACAAACCAGCCACGTAACCATCGTTTTCAAAGTGTAAACTTTAAAACTACAAATCGTGGTGCGGAGAAAAAGGGTGAAAGGAAACTATCGCGCCATTCTCGCCTAATTTGATCGCTGCCTCTCCCCGCACCAAAAATATTTATGGAAAGTTTTCGGTATAAAAGCGGTATGCATTTGAATTACGTAAAGTTTTTATATTATTGCTAATGGGGACTTTGCAGTTTTGGCTCTTCCTAGGGTATGTTATCGGAAAACCTTATTTTTCCCGCGAGTTTACAACTTAAACCAGCAACGTAAACTGGGCCCGTAGCTCAGCTAGGTAGAGCGACAGGCTCATAATCTTTAAAAAAGAGAAACCTGTTGGTGAAGGGTTCAAATCCCTTCGGGCCCATCACGCTTTCCGTTCTTAAGTGCAACTCAATATTTATATGAATCTCGAGAGAAACAATTGTGAGAGCCTATGTCTTTAATCTTTGCTGAAAATCTTACCAAACATTACGGAATCGTTCACGCCGTAGACAACCTTAGCCTCGAAGTGGAAGAAGACTCGGTGATTGGCTTAATAGGACCTAACGGTGCGGGAAAAACCACGACGATTAAGATGATTTTAGGTTTGTTGAGACCTGACAAGGGTACGGTTAGAGTTTTCGACGAGGACCCTTGGGACAACCCAAAACTAAACACGCGCATAGGAGTCGTTCATGAAAAAGCGTTTTTTCCAGCGCACCACAATGTCTTGAACTATCTGGAAAGAGTCTGCCGAATTTTCGGCGTACCAGAATCCCGAGCGAAAGAAGTTTTGACCCTTGTAAACCTTAAAGAAGCCCACGACAGAAAAATCAAAGCGTTATCCGCGGGCATGCTTCAAAAATTCGCCATCGCTCACGCCTTGATTCACGAACCAAAACTCATCGTAGCCGACGAAATGACTGCGAACTTGGACCCCCTCGCCAGAAGCTCTATTTTGGACATTTTGCTCAAGTTACATGAAGAAGAAAAAGTTACTTTTCTGCTTTCTTCGCACATTCTTCCAGAATTAAGCAGGGTTTGCGACTCAGTTGCCATAATCAACAAGGGCCGAGTGTGGGCTTTTGGAAGGCTGGAAGAGCTTTATGAAAAGTTTTCCGCAAAAACTGTAAGAATCACGGCGGATCAGCCTGAAAAATTGGCGGAACTCGTGAAAACATTGTCATACGTAGAATATGTCAGCACAGACAGCCGCGGCGTTTCCGTGCGAGTGACGGAAGGAAAGGAAGACAACCTATATGAAGACACTCCGAAACTTGCCAGAAAAGGCGGCGTCAAAATTTTAGGCATCGAAAGCGGAAGCACTTCGCTTGAAGAACTATACAGACAAGTCGTAACACAAAAAGGAGAAGCACAACCATGAAAAAAGGTAAACCATTCCTCGAAATCTTCGCCTCAGCGTTACACGAAGACTACAGGTTTCCCATCTTAGAAATCTTCGCCTTCCTCTACGCGCTTGGAACCTTCGCGTTTGCAAACCTCACGACCCTTGGCGCGCTCTCGGAAGAAGCAATGACATATTTTCTTGTTTCCTCACTCATGAGCATACCGCTGTTTATCTTCATCATTCTGGTCTTCAAAAACGTGGCCTACGGCTTGGGCGGCGACCTTGAAAAAGGGACCATCCAAACGTTCCTTTCCTACCCGCTTAAGAGACGAAACATCCTGACGGCTAAACTGCTTTCAGCCATCGGAGTAGCGTTGCTTCTATTCTTTGGAATGCAACTAATTGCACTTTTAGTTCTGGCGCCAAGCATGGTTCTGTCAAACATAACAGTCGTGCTGTTGTCATACATCGCTAACTGCGGCTACGTTTTCCTCCTGACCGCCATCATTCTCCTGATCGCGTTATTCATAAGAAGAGGCGGAACCGCCTTAATCATCGGAATCGTCCTCTGGTTTGCTTTTGGGATAGCGTCGTCTCTTGTGATGTTTTTTGCCGTAATAACTGGTTCAGCCTTCCTGCTTCAAGTAATTTCCTTGCTTAACCCCGCAACCGCGCTCTCAGCGCATTATGGAGGATTGCAGGCGGCGTTCTTTAACGTTCCGTGGGAGCCAACACTAACGGAGGCGGCTTTCTACATAGTCGGCAATTATGTAATCGTTGCCTTCTTGTTCTTCCTTGCATACTATTACTTTTCAAGGAGGCTAAGCATATGAAACGTTGGATTACGGTAGCCGGCCGCGTGGGCATGGTCCTCGTAGCGTTAAGCTTAGCCTTGTACCTAGTTTCCTTGATACCACAGGGCGTCGTAGGCCTTTCAGAGAAGAACGAGGTAACGTTAAAGGCGCAAACGTTTGAAATAATCTACACATCTTACCGAATTCCCCTTAACCCCCAAGTCGGCGTGAGAATACGCACCTCAACCAACGGAACGCTACAAGTTAAAGCGTTCGACCTCAACATCACCAAAGTCTTTGAATGGCTCGGCGAGCACTCTCCCGCTCGCAATTGGACAGTGACGTTACTGGGCGAGTTTGTCGCGTCACATGCTGAATTCCTTGTGAAAGAGCAAGAAATCCCAGCGGGCAATACAACCTTCATCTACATCCCGTCTAAATTTGAAAACTCGACCATAATCTTTTCAAACCCAACCCTCACAACAGTAAAGCTAAGCTACGAAAACGATACCATCACAGTCATCGCTGAGCCTGAACGGATTATCTTGGCGCTGATTATTACCACGCCGCTTGGCGTAGCTTTGTCGACGCCGTGGATTGTTGCAACCCTTAAGCAAAAACTTGAAACCAAAAAAGCACCAGCCTTAAATGCTTAGCAAAGTTTATTTTCCTACGTTAAAATTATGCAGTATTCTACGTGTGATTGTTTGAAGGGATAAAGTTTTGAGAAAAGACCTAGAGAACATCCTTGCAAACAAAGGCGCCGAGGCGCTACTCCATTATTCAGAAAGCTTCAAGGACTCTAACATGTACTATCTGTCTGGTTTTTTGGCGCCAGACCCGTTTCTGTACCTAAAGAGGACTGGGCAAGACCCCGTGCTTGTCGTAAGCACTATGGAATACGCACGCGCAAAAAAAGAAGCAAGCGTCAAAACCGTCAAATCCTACGCCGACTACGATTATTTAAAAATAGTAAAATCCGTACCCGACCCGAACGCGGGCTTTACAAAATTTATCGCAACCGTGACCAAAAAGGAACTCGGGCAGGGCACCGTGATTTGTGTACCACCAAACTTTCCAGTATCAGCAGCGGATGCTTTGAGAAACGAGGGTTTGACCATTAAGCCCATGTTTGATGTCATTGAAAAGGCAAGAGAAACAAAAGAACCACCCGAGATCGAAGCTGTTAAAGAGACACAAAAAGCAGTAGAAAAAGCAACAGAAAAAATCATCGACACCATCTCAAACGCAGAAGTAGGAAGTAACCAAACTCTGTTCATTAAAGAAAACGGTAAAAAACAAAAGCTAACCGTGGGCAAAATAAAAGCCATGTTTGGGCATTATTTCATCGAAAACGACTGCGTCACCGAACAGCCCCTCATAGTCGCGTGCGGGCCAAAAGGCGCTGACCCGCATTACGACGGGTTACCGACTGACGTTTTAAAAGCAAACCAGCCGATTATTCTTGACATTTGCCCGAGGAACTTGCGAACACGCTATTGGAGTGACATGACGAGAACCATCGTAAAAGGCAAAGCACACAAACAAGTTAAAGAAATGTTCGAAGCCGTGCTTGAAGCCAAAAACGCCGCCATGGACACAATCCACGCTGGAGCACTTGGAAGCGAAATGCAGAATTTATGCTTCAATATTTTCGAGAAAAAAGGCTACGACACAGTACGAGGCGGAAAGCAAATAACCAAAGGCTACACCCACGGACTAGGACACGGCGTCGGCTTGGAAATTCACGAAGGTCCCCGCATGAGCGAATTTTATCCATTTCCACTCGAAGAACATAACGTGGTCACAGTTGAACCAGGTTTGTACGACCCTACAGTCGGTGGTGTAAGAATAGAGGACATCGTTGAAATCACAAAGCGTGGATGTAACAACTTTACGAAAATGGAAATCTGCTTAGAACTTTAGTTACGCCTATAAAAAACAGACAATGCCGATGGGTTCGCTAGCCTCCGCTCATGAGAGACATCAAAATAACATGATCACCGTTTTTCAGGGGCGTTTCTACCCCCCGCAACTGATCCATCAAAACACCGTTCACGGTAACCACGAAGCCGTACTTGACGTCCTTTAGCCCCGGCTCATACACTTGTCTTTTAAAGTCTGCCCCATAGCGTTCCGAAAGGTCGCCCAATAGTTCCTTCAACGAAGTACCCTCACGTAGCTCAAGCTCTTCAGTTTTCTTGCTGAGCATGTTGCGAATAAAGCCCAAGTATTCAACTTTGACCTTCATGGCACTTCACATTTAACAGCCGCGATTCGGGCGGATTTTATCCATATTAAACATTGCCATGAAAACGTATTTATTGGTTTCCAAAACAGCCAATCACATTGCGTCTATATATTCTCTTTAGAAAAAGAAGGGGAACAACAACAAACTTTTATTAGTCGACTCAATTATGTGATATACTTCAAAAAAATGTGAATAAATAATGGAGGAAACATCGTGTTAGGCTATGCAGGACGAATATTACGCGTCGATTTGACCAGCGGAAAAATCGAAACAGAACCATTAAACGAAGAACTCGCCAAAAAATACATCGGCGGCATCGGCTTAGGAATGCGACTTTTCCTTGACAACTCAAAACCGGGAACCGACCCATTCAGTCCTGACAACCCGTTAATCGTTGCCACAGGACCCCTAAGCGGCACGATGATACCCACAGGCGGAAACGGACACGCGTTTGTTTCCAAGTCACCCGCCAGTTTCGGCATTGGGGAAGCAAAATCCCACGGCACCTTTGGCACTGAGATGAAACGCGCCGGCTACGACGCCATCATAATCACGGGCAAAGCCGAAAAACCCGTTTACCTCTGGATAGACGATGACGCCGTGCACATAATGGACGCTCAGCACTTGTGGGGCAAATCATCCGCAGAAACTGAAGACACTTTGCAGAAGGAACTTGGCGACTTCTACATACGCGTCGCGTCGATTGGACCTGCAGGTGAAAACCTCGTTAGAGTCGCGTGCATACTAAACGAGAAAACCCGCGCAGCCGGAAGATGCGGGCTTGGCGCAGTTATGGGCTCGAAGAAACTCAAGGCAATCGCTATTCGCGGAACAAAAGACGTCCAAGTTGCAAAGATGGACGAGTTGAAGGATTTCATTAAGGTGATTCATGAAAGGATGAAAGGGCCAGCGGCACGGAAATACCGAACTCTCGGCACGCCCGAGAACGTGTTGGTCTTGAACGCGCTGGGAGCATTGCCTGTCAACAACTTTACTTATGCAACTTTCAAGAACGCTGATAAGATTAGTGGTGAATATTTGAACGAGCGGTTTGTCGCTAAGATTATTGGTTGCAACTCTTGTGCGATGCGGTGTGAGCATACAGTTGTCGTGCCTGAGGGGCAGTTTAAGGGAACCATGACAAGGATGGAGTACGAGTCGCTTTGGGCGCTTGGACCAAATTGCGGTGTTGACCGTTTGGATGTTATCAGTAAGGCGATGGATTTGTGCAACCAGTATGGCATGGACAGCATTTCCGCGGGTGTAATCGTCGGTTTTGCGATGGATTTGTACGAGCACGGCATCCTGACCAGCGAGGACGTAGGCGGGTTGTATTTGCGGTTTGGCAACTACGAGGCTGAATTGGAACTGTTGAAGAAGATTGCTTACCGAGAAGGCATCGGCGACGTGCTTGCGGACGGCGTGCGAATGGCGGCTGAAAAAATCGGCAAGGGTGCAGAGAAGTATGCGAACCACATTAAGGGCGTTGAGATGACGGGTTACGACATTCGCGGTTTGAAGACTGCGGCTTTGGGGTATGCTGTTTCATTCCGCGGCGCGGATCACAATAGGCATGGGGCTTATGCGCCGGACGTGAAGGGTTCGGTGGATCGGTTTAAGGCGGAGAAGGGTCGTGGGAAACTGGTGCGAGAGATTGAAGACATGTACACGGTTATTGATTCGCTAATTGTTTGCAAGTTTTCGCGGGGCACGTATTATGATGGTTTCAAGGATTTGGCAAAGTACTACGCTTTGGCTACGGGTGTAGAGATGTCGCCGCAGGAGTTGATGCTTGCAGGTGAGAGGATTAACACTCTCGGCCGATTGATTAACATTCGCGAGGGCTTTTCGAGGAAGGATGATTCGTTGCCGTACAAGATTATGCATGTGCCGATTCCTGACGAAGGTGTTTCGAAAGGCGCTCATGTGACGCAGGAGGAGCTGGATTTGCTGTTGGATGATTACTATGAAGTACGTGGCTGGACGAGTGATGGTGTTCCGACTTTGGAGAAGCTTAGAGAGTTGGGTATGGAAGATTTGGCGGGCATCGTGGAGGGTAAGCAGTAATGTCGAAGAAGATTAGCCCAGTTAAACGGAAGTTTGTGTCGGCTGACCCTGACAAGTGCGTTGGCTGCGGCGTTTGCGAGTATGCGTGCTCTTCTGACAAGGAGAAAGTGTACAACCCAATCAAATCGCGGATTCGCGTGGTACGTTTGAACCCGTTGGTTAACATGTCGATTACATGTAGGCTTTGCGAGGATCCAGCTTGTGTTGCTGCTTGTCCAAGGGACGCATTGAAACAATCAGAAGAAGATGGCACGATTCTAATTGACGAGGAAAAGTGCAACGGTTGCGGCTGGTGCATCGAGGCTTGCGATTACGGCGCGGTGGCATTGCATCCCGAGAAGAAAGTCGTGTTTATTTGTGACTTGTGTAAAGGCAAGGAAAAGCAACAGTGCATCGCGTGGTGTCCTGAGGAGGCTTTGGACCTAGAAACGAGCGAAACTTTGGCCCAAAAGGCAAGGGTTGCGGCGGTTAAAAAGTTGTTCCAAGAGGCTATGGTGCCTGCAAAGGAAGAAAAGAAGTAACAATTTTTCTCTCTTTTTCTTTTGATCTTTAACGCTTTCTGTTTTCTTTATGTATGTCTGTGTGCCGTTTTTCCAGCTTCTCTTCCGTGTCTGGATTAATGCTATAAGCGCTTAGTGTCCATATTTTGTTTTTTGTGGTGAAAAAGTTATGGACTTGTTAGAAGCAATCAAAACCAGACGAAGCATCCGCGAATTCACGGGTGAACGCATCCCAGATGATCACATTGAACTAATCCTTGACTCTGCTCGTTATGCGCCTTCGCCGGAAAACATGCAAATGTGGCGGTACATCGTCATCCGCGACGACCAAGAAATGAAAGACTTCATAGCCGAAGTTAGTATGGAGATGGCGCGGCAGGTTTTCGGTGGGCAACCGTACGAGCTTACGCAAGGAAGACTTTGGTATTTGCCTGATCATGCGCGGCCTGCGGAGTTTGAAGACATTCGTGATGGCAGTCTCTTTGCTTATCCAAAAGTCTCAGACACTATCATAATCGGCTGTGCCTCAGAATCCTTCCACGATGCTCACTTACCCTATGAACTGCAGTTGTTCGGCTCGGTTGTCGTCGGCATGGGCATGCTTCAAATGTGGCTCGTAGCGCATTCTCTCGGATACGGTGCCGGCTGGATGGCGCTGGCGATTTCCGACCCGAGGCACCGAGAAATGCTATGCGACAAACTCGGCATTCCGCGCACTTGGGAACCCATCGGCATCCTCTGCATAGGCGTGCCAAAAGAAAAACGCATGCTCGGACCCAGCCGATTCCCGATGGAGGGCGTTATGTATAGCGAACGGTGGGGCAACCCGTACAAACGCTTAATCTTCAGGCCGCCAGCCGAAAAAGAGGAGGCGCCAAAAGAATGAGTGAACAAATAAACCTACAGCTAACCCTGGATACCAGAACAAAACTCGCCGAAATCGCCAAAGACTGCAACCTATCCATTGAAAAAACCTGCGAGATAATTCTAACCCAATTTGCCCAAGTAGTCGGTGGGCGCGTTTACGTTGGACGCTGGCGCGAAGTCGAAGGAGGCTTAATGTTTGTAGTCCAATGGCCTTTCCTTTCTGGACTAGCTAAAATCAGCGGTGAAGAACTCGCTAAAATGGGGGCAAAATGAATGTCTACATCACCAAAGTATCGAAAGGCGCCGGACGGCGAATGGCTCAGCTATCCAGAATTGAAGATCGAATATATTCCGCACGAGTCATTCCAGTTCACTAAGTACATTGCTCAATCGCTTGTCGATAACCGAAAAGGCAGAGTGCACGTGCTGATGGAGCACGGGTTCTATCAACGGTTCCTTAGAGCAGTGCGCAAAAAGTTCGGCGGCATAAACTCGTCTAACGTGCACAACGCCGTTTTAGAAGCATTAAAAGCATGGATCGAAGGAGTGGAACAAACATAAGCGTAAGACAATTGTTCCAAGCCATAGCAATGCGAGCCAACCGAAGCGTCGAAGGCACGAAGATTATGCAAAACTGGACAAAACATTACCACGGCAAGGTCATCCAGTTTCAAACAGACACAGAAAAATTCCATTTGGTCATCGTTGACGGCAAGATGAAAGTCGTCGAAGGCGAATACGCCGCGCCGGATTTGACTTTTCAAGGCTCATCAAAAACTATTTCCGAAGTTTTCACGGGCAAAAAAAGAATCGGCGACGCCTTGAAAAACTGGGAACTTGTTCTAATCGGCGCGGGACACGAAGGCTTCACGCTTGGACGCCTAATAACCACAGTGTTGCTGGAGGTGTAGCACAAGATTGGAGATAAGGAAGGTTGCAGTAGTCGGCGCGGGCACCATGGGCTCGGGAATCGCGTACCTTTGTGCTTGGAAAGGATACGAAGTTAAAGTGTGCGAAGTTAACGAGGAATTGTTGAAGAAGGGCCTGGCACGCATAAGAGAGAACATTGTCTCAGGCGTGAGCCGGGGTAAAATGAGCCCAAAAGACGCTGAGACCGTTATGAACAGGGTTAAAGGCACAACCAACCTTGCAGAAGCCGCGAAAGACATAGACTTGGTGATTGAGGCGGTTTTCGAAGACATAAACATCAAAAAATCCCTTTTCACACAACTAGACACCATCTGCCCACCCCACGCCATACTCGCCTCAAACACGTCAGCCCTAAGCATAACCGAAATGGCTTCAGCCACCAAACGACCCGAAAAAGTCGTCGGCCTACATTTCTTTAACCCGGCTTACACGATGAAGCTTGTTGAAGTGGTGATGGGCGAAAAAACCTCAGAAGAAACTCGGCAAACTGCAGAACGCTTTTTGAAAACGCTCGAGAAAGAAACAGTCGTGGTTAAAGATTCGGCGGGTTTCATCGTTAACCGCATCGTCCTGCCCATGCTCAACGAAGCCGCATACTTGGTCTATGAAGGTAAAACCACCGTAGAGAACGTCGACAAAGCAATTACACTTGGCATGAACTTCCCCGCTGGACCGTTTAGGCTTGCGGATTTTGTCGGTTTAGATGTAGCGCTCGCCGTGCTCAAACGGTTAAACGAAGCCTTCGGCGACAAATTCAAACCGTGCCCACTACTGATTGAGAAAGTGAACGCTGGACATTTAGGATTGAAAACTAGAAAAGGATTTTACGAATATTAAACAATAAACATAGGAGAGTGAGAATAGGCATGTCTTACCAAACACTAACCTACACAAAAGAAGCCAGCTTCCTCGCACCAGAACAAGAAAACATCGCCATAATAACCCTCAACCGCCCAGACGCCCTAAACTCAATGAACCGAGAACTTCTAGAAGAACTCGACACTTTACTCGAATCCATCAGAAAAGACGACGCCATCCGCGCAATCGTCATAACGGGCGCCGGCAGAGCCTTCAGCGTCGGCGCAGACTTACGCGAGGCCGAAAAACTCGCCGAACCCCAAGTGAGAGAATTCATCGAACTCGGACAAAAAGTGTTCAACAAAATCGAAAACTTCGAAAAACCCGTAATCGCCGCGATTAACGGGTTTGCACTCGGCGGCGGCTTAGAATTAGCGTTGGCTTGTGACATAAGAATAGCCGCTGAAGAAGCAAAAATTGGCAGCCCAGAAGTCGCCGTCGGCTTGATTCCCGCTTGGGGCGGTTGTGTACGACTCGCAAAAACCATCGGGCGAGGCAGAGCCACAGAAATGATCCTCACTGGCGGACAAATAGACGCGAAAGAAGCCGAACGCATCGGACTTGTGAATAAAGCAGTTTCGGCAGACGAGTTGCACTCGACCGTGATGTGGACAGCCGGCACAATCGCAACCAGAGCGCCCATCGCGGTGCGTCACGCCAAAAGAATCGCATCCAAAGCCATAGAAATCGGCATGGACGAAGCAAACAAAATGATGGTCGACGCTTGCATGGTTTGCTTTAAAACTGAAGACATCAAAGAGGGCGTGAAGGCAATTTTCGAGAAACGCAGCCCGCAATTCAAGGGAAAGTGAACGGCTCTTTGAGCGAAAAAGTCGGCATCGTCGGCGTCGGACACGCAAAATTTGGCAAACGCTCAGACGCCACGATACGTGAACTAGCCCACGAAGCCGCCATGCCTGCACTTGAAGACGCTGGAAACTGTGCCGACGAAATTGACGCCGTAGTGGTCGGCGTGGCAGGCGACGAATTCGCGAGACAAGGCTCCTCGGGCGCAGTTATAAATGATTACGTGGGCATGGCTGGCAAACCAATGTTCCGTGTCGAAGCCGCTTGTGCGACTGGAAGCGCCGCCGTGAGAACAGGGTGGGCTCTCATCAAATCAAAACTCGCGTCTGTTGTGCTAGTTATAGGCGCGGAAACCATGACACAGGTGAGTTCCGCTCGGGCACAGGAATTGATGGCTCGGGCTGGCGACACGCGGTGGGAGTACCCGTTCGGCGTTACGTTTCCGAGTTATTACGCGTTGATGGCGACGGCTCACATGCATCGTTACGGCACTACACGCGAACAGTTGTCCATGGTTTCGGTTAAGAATCACAAGTACGGCGCACTGAACCCTTACGCGCATCTACAAAGAGAAGTCACTTTGGAAGAGGCAATGAAGTCAGTAACGATTTGCCAACCACTCAACCTCTACGACTGCTGCTTAATCAGCGACGGAGCCGCCGCCGTGGTCATGGCAAACGAAGACACAGCCAAAAAACTCAACGACACACCAGTTTGGCTAAACGCTTTAGGTGCAGCGTCGGGCGAGATGATGATAAGCGAGAGGCATGATTTAACCAGCATTACGGCTTCCAGAATCGCGGCTGAACAAGCCTACAAAATGGCGAATGTTACTCCAGCCGACATCGACGTGGCAGTGGTTCACGATTGCTTCACTATCGCCGAAATTATAGCATACGAGGACCTAGGCTTCTGTAAACCCGGCGAAGGCGGCAAACTAATCCAAGAAGGACAAACGTACATTGGCGGAAAAATTCCAGTCAACGTGGACGGCGGTCTCAAAGCGAAGGGACACCCGTTGGGAGCGACTGGCGTGTCGATGACTGTTGAGATTGCACGGCAACTGCGAGGCGAGGCAGGACCGAGACAAGTAGGCGGCGCGGAAATCGGGTTAAGCCACAACATAGGCGAAACTGGACAATACTGCTTCGTCCACATCTACACAAGGTGACAATGAATGAAGTTTGGATACGTTTCATTACTGCCCGAAACAACGATTGTCGCGAAATTTATGGAAGAACTCAAGAACAACCGATTAATGGGCACACAATGCAAAAAATGCGGAAAAAAGCACCTTCCTCCAAGAGCGCATTGCACGTGCGGTTCCAGTGAGGTTGAATGGTTCGAAGCACCACGACAGGGCAATTTGTTGGCTTATACTATAGTTGCGTTTCCGCCGGAAAGCATGACTAAATACGCGCCGTACATAATCGCCATTGCAGAACTCGACGACGGATGCAGACTACTCACTCACATCAGCGATGTTACCCCTAAAAACTTGAAAGTAGGCATGCGAGTACAAGTGGTACCTCATCAAATCGCCGCGGACAGAATGACTTGCAAGTTTAAACCATTATAGCATTTTAAGTCGGGGTTTCCTTCAGATGTTTCTCGTAGAATTCTTTAGCCTTCGCTATGGCTCTTTCAGGTATGTTTATAATTGGGTATGGGTAGTCGGGGTTAAGTTTGGCGCTTTTGGAGAAAAACTGTTTGACTTTCGCAGCGTTGCCTTCGTAAATGGCTAATCCGCCAGCGATGTCGTAGTAGATTCTTGCCTTGTGGAAATTTCTTTCTTTCTCAAATTCCTTTGCTTTTCTTTCCGCCTCGTCGATGGTCATACGGATTTTTCTCGGGTCGAGGTACATGGTTTCTTTCAATGCTTCGTAAACGTCTTTTTCCTCGCCGCAGAGGTCTTCTAGGAGGGTTGTTTTTTTCTTCTCCATCTCTCTCACACACTTGGATAATTCCGAACAGTTAAACTTTCAGGCTTCTGGAGATGCAAATAATCGTCAAATCACTATTAAAACTTATTCATGAAGACGCCGAAAGTGCAGATAAACTTAAACGTGCGATTGTTAAATTATGATAAACATGCCCTACCGATTCAACTTCGACCTCTCCAACGTTTCCAAATCCTTCTTCAAGGAAATCGCCAGAGTGGCTGGAGAGAAGGACGTGCATAAGAAGTTGGGCAGAAGGGCAAGAGAACTAGCTGCCAAACTAAAGATTGAACAAGCCACGGGACTCGACATAACCGACGCTTTGGTGCTTCTCGAAGACATGGTCGACATTCAAGTAAAAAACCTATCACACAGAGATAGATTCCAAAAAGCCGGCAAAAAAGTGCTGTTGCTCCCTCACTGCGCTCGAAAATTTATGGACCATCGTTGTAAAGCGCGCTTTGACAAAAGTATCCCTTCTTACATATGTGCTCATTGTTCAGAAGATTGCCTTATTAGTTATGCAACGAAACTGGCTCAAAGGAAGGGATATGACGTTTGTGTTATACCCGGCGGCTCTTGCGTCGAAAAAATTCTGAGCAACAATAATTACGACGGCGTGTTAGGCGTCGCTTGCACGGAAGAATTAAGATTGGGCGGCATGTTTTTGGAAAAAGTAGGCATCGCGGGACAA
>JAWBOF010000007.1:6559-14738 GCA_038826685.1 Bathyarchaeia archaeon | reverse complement strand
GTTCGTGTGAAGTCGGTAATTTTGTCGAATCGGTCAACTCTGAAATTTTGGCGGGAGAATTCGCCCATAATCGTGTAAAGTTTGTTGTCTAAATCTTCTTTCACATATGGATCTTGACTTTCATAAGAAGAAAGAAATGGTTTTTCTGGATGAGATTTCCAGCCGGCTACGCGGTCGATTTTGTTCACTGCGACTAGGAACGGGGTTTTTCTTGCTTTTAGGATGTCTATGCATTCGTACGTTTGGGCTTCGAACCCTTTCAGCACGTCGATGACGAGGATGGCTATATCCGCCGCGCCGCCTCCGCGTTTTCTCAGATTGGCGAATGCCTCATGGCCGGGCGTATCGATGATGAGCAAGCCTGGAATTTGGATTTTTCCCTTTAACTTTCCTAAAAGTGGACCACAGATTTTCATCAGCGTCTCCAATGGAAAGAAACTTGCACCTATGTGCTGGGTCATGCCTCCAACTTCCCGTTCTTGGACGCTGCTTTTCCGTATGTTATCTAAAAGCAACGTTTTCCCAGTGTCGACATGTCCAAGAACGCAGACAATTGGTTGCCGAACAGGCATGTTTCCCAACTCCCTTTTTTCCGTAAACCATGCGACAGTTTCTCTTCAACATTTAAGAAGCTGTATTATAAAGGTTCTCTTAAAGATTAAAATATGATACTCGAAACCTGTTTGTTTATCTTTGGCTTTCACAGTCAAAACATACTTCGGTCTCTCTGTTTGTCCAGAAAGTTTTCTTACATTTGGAGCAAATAATCTTGCGGAGTAACCCTTTATCCACGGTTTCTATAACAAGGGATGTCGTTTCTTTTTTTGGAAATTTTATGGCTTTCTTCGGGCAAATAGGTTCGCAAGCGGTGCAGCCGTAAATACATTTAGTTGGGTTAACAACTGTGGCTTTTCCATCTTTTATTTCAAAGACTTCGTGCGGACAGAATTCTACACAACGGGGCTTTTCGAATGATGCGCAACCGTTACATTTTTCTGGAAAGATTGTCGGATACCAAACGCCTTGCGGTTGAGCCAAATCTCCTCACTTTTTCATGGTTTTTCTTGCTTTTGTTATCGTTTACAACGACCCGCTCAGCGCACCGTATAGCAGTCCAAAGATTACGCTACCTGCCCAGGCAATAAGCATGTACGTTACGACAACCTTCCAGCGCGCTATCCTTGAAACTGCCAGTGCGTTAGCAACGTCGTAAGGTTGTCCCATAAGCCAAGAAAGCAAAGCGCCTTTTGACATGCCCAACTCATACATGCCCTTACCTAGAACTATTTCAACCAGCGTAGGCGTGTACAATGGTCCACCGATGACCGAGGCAATCAACACGCCGCCTGTTCCAGTTAGATAGGTGCCAACAATGTCCTCGGGCAAATACGCCTGCACATAACTAACTGCGACCAAACCTAAGAGAAAGAAGGGTAAGATTTGCTTTGCTAAGTATGCTCCGAATTTGAGCGATGCAAATAATCTTTCGTCTAAGGGTGGTTTGACGAGTTCTATAGCCGCATGCCCAGCTGGAACAGTTTGCTGGTGCTCTTTTTCTATGGCTTTTCCCCATGGAGCCTTGGATATTATTATGCCTGCAGTTAAAGCAACAACAACTGATGCCAAAATACGCACTCCGGCTAACTCCCACGAAATTAACTCACCAGTCAATAGGATGCTTAGTATGTTAGCAGCTGGCGCCATAAGCAAAAACGTTATTGCTGGTCCTATACCCGCACCTGCAAATAGCACTCCTCCAAACAACGGAACCATAGTGCAAGAGCAGACAGTCAAGAAAGGAGCCATTCCAAGAGCCAGCCCATACCCTGCTACTCTGCTACTACTCATGTACTTCGTAATAACCTCCTTTGGCACAAACTCGTACACCAGCCCTGCAACAACAAAAGCAAAAAGTAGGCATATCCAACCGTGGCTAAAATAGTCGATAAGGTAGGCTATTGGAATTTCCCAGATGGCGAGACCGCGAAAGTCGGCTGGCTTCATTGTTGGAGCAAGTGAGTAAGCCATTATTCTGCTGTAGATAAGCAGACCTATGACTGTAAACACAAAACCCAGCAGTACTGCAGTTCTAAGTTTTCTCGTGAGTTCAGCGTTCAAGGTTAAGTTTCCTTCTCAACAGCTTCTTTTATGGTTCTTTCAACTTCAGTTTCGCTGGGCACTCTGCCTGCGAATTTTACCACACCGTCAACGGCTATGGCCGGAGAAACTAGGATGCCGTATTTGCTTACTATATCCTTTGACATTATGTTGGCCTTTTCTACTTTGACGATTATTCCTGCTTGTTTTAGTTTCTCGGCCACTTTTTCCGCAACTCTTTTGGCTGCTTGACAGCGCATGCACGCTGGCTCGGGTCCAATGATTGTGACTTCTGCTTCCTTCATGTCGATCACGCTCTCGTGTGAGGTTAATGACTTATTAATAGCAATATTTAAATATTGTTATGAACAAAGCCATTATGTATGTCACACAATTGGAATTCAGACAGTTTCAAAGCGAAAATCTTCAAAGCTCTTGCCGACCCAGTTAGACTGCAGATTATTCAATTTTTGCGTGGTGGCGAAAGGTGCGTCTGTGAGATTGTTCCGCAAGTAGGGACTATTCAGCCCCTGGTTTCTCGCCATTTAAAAATCCTCAAAGATTGTGGGCTTGTAAGGGATAGGAAGGAAGGGAATAGAAGACTTTACTCCGTGGTAGACGTAGAAATTTTCAAGGTAATTGAAGCAGTCAACCCCAAACTTATCGAATCACTTTCAAAACAAGTAATCAACCAAATAATATAGGAGCGTAAAATCAAAAATGTCTGATACAAGATCCCAAATTAGGCCTGCTTGGCACGGAATCCCGCGCGAAGAGATAGATTGGCATCCTACTGTTGATGCGGAACTTTGTATAGGATGCGGTATTTGCGTGTTGGGCTGTGGAAAAGGAGTATACCAGTTTGACTATGAAAAGAATATCGCCGTAGTCGCAAATCCGCTAAACTGTCTTGTTGGATGCACAACTTGCGAAAACACCTGCCCGCAACATGCAATCAGTTTTCCATCAATGTCATACCTGCATAGAACAATAAAGAAACATGGGGTAATCCAACACAGCAGAAAGGAATTAGCGTCAAACAAGACTAAATATGAACGCAAGAAATGACTGAGGGATCTTCTTAACGGAAACCAAAGGTCAAGTCAAAAAATGGAAGAAATTCTTGGGTTAACTTCTCCACCAGTAGCTGTTAAAATCGTAAAAGCAGAAGACCCGCTACCTAATATAAACTCGCCCTCACAGAAATCTAGATACTGTCAACTTCTGATGCTAGCAAGAAAAGGACAAACACTGATGCTGACGGCGGAAAATCTAGCCTGCCCTGCGGCAAAAGCAGCATTGGGCCTTGCTCCTTTACCAGAGAAGATTTCTACTGGAGAAATGCTTTGCGCTCTGGGGCTTTTCGGAAGTAAAGAGGCAGCCTCGAGGACGATGAAAATGATACCAAGGCTAAGTCTCGGCTCTACTAAGGCAGTAGTTGCTGGGCCGTTGAGAAACTTCCCTATGACACCGGATGTTATCGTGGTTGAAAGCATCCCTGAACATATAATGTGGCTTCGCCTAGCGAGAAACTTCAAGGAAGGCGGCAGGCTTAATTTTAGCTCTTCCATTTTTCAATGCTGTTGCGTTGATGTAACTGTTGTTCCATATATAACGAAGGACGTGAACATAAGTCCTGGATGTTATGGAACACGTGAAGCAACAGATGTATCACTTAATCACATGTTCATGGGCGTCCCAATCCAGTTATTTGAACAAATTGTCCAAGGTTTGAAGGGGCTTTCAGAGAAAGCTATGATCAACGCCAGAGAAAAACGGGTCTATCAAGCTTATCAAAAGGGAATGAAAGGAGCAAGGTTGTATTAGTATGAACATACGCCTTGATGAACTTCGTAGAAAGTATCGAATAGTCAAAAGTGGAGAAGGCAACATAGATCCCTTATCTCTAAAGTCCGAAATCGAATCTTACATAAGAAACCTGCAAACTAAAAATGAAAAAAACAAGGATCTACTTGCTGAAGCACAGGATTTACTCATCGATTTGATAAAAATCATTGAAGAAGGCCATTGTCAACCATTCAAGCCCAAAAAACTCTAAGCAAAGGATAACGCGAAAGACTTTGCTTGTTAAAGATTAAATTTATTACCTTCGTTATCTCATGAAAACGTTAGAATAGTGCCGGGGTGGCCGAACGGTTCAGGCGGCAGCCTGCAGAGCTGCTCTATGTGGGTTCAACTCCCATCCCCGGCTTCAGTTTCTTGATTGTTTCTAGCCTTTGCTAAAGCGTGTGGCTTATTTTTGAGCCGATTGGATTGTATAAGGAAAATGGAGAGAAACGACGTTGTGTACTCTCATAAGCCACTTCAAGGCGCTGGTCTACTTGTCTGCGTGGCCGGTGGTTTTCCTCTAAACCGTTCAAACCATCTTACAAACGCAAAAACAACGAGCGCTAAGACGAAAAACCCTAAAAGAACGTTTACAAAATATGCCAGAAACATCAAAGACGACAACCTCGCAAAATAGTCCGCCGCTAGAGAAAAGACGTTAAAATAATAATTGAAAAACCAATGAAGTAAAATTGGCGCCACAAACCCGTAGGCAAAATATACTACGCCCAAAGCTACTCCAACCAAAGTCGCAGAAAAAAACTTCGCAGGACCCCACGAACCAAGTGGATAATGCGCTAAACCGAAAACCACTGCTGCAACCACAATAACAACCCATTCGCCGACGCTTATTCCTTTAAATAACCCCTTGCCATCCACGTTTTCCAGCCCGCACTCACGCTTGGCTCTGTAAGGGAAAAACGGCGCGATAGCCAACGATTTCCAAGAACAACCGCCAACGTGGCCTCGAGCTTGACTTTTAACCAGCAAAAGATACACCACCAGAAAAACTCCCAAGGGAATAATTCTAAACCCGATTTCCTCAACAATAGGAGCATATGAAACTTCGAGAAAAAACAGAAACTGCCTAAACTCACTTGGCACCCCGCTGCCAGGAACCGGAGGAGCACCGACCGAAAGCCCAAACAAGCTAAGAAACCATTCCAACAAAAGCACGCTTACCAAAGAAAAACTCCCCACGACGGGCATAAACAACAAATAATTACGAAACGAAGCAGTGATTCCGCCGCGCCCCAAATTGCTTAACGAAACAAAAATATTCTCTCGAACCTCAAGCGCGATGAAGAAACAAGCGAAAAAAACAAGCCAAATTCCCAAGAAAAACAGCCCCATATTTATTTCCACGTCAACCACCGTGTAAGCACCGAAAATAATAATCGGTAAACGACTGATCGTTCGATGGCTCACTGACAAGCCGTCAGCCGTGGAAAAGAACACGAGCGGGCCGAGAACCATAGCAATAAAATACGTGGCGATGAGAAACAAAATTAAAGCGAAAAGTAACGAACCGAGTAACCGTCTCAAACTTTCATCGTTACGTCCAATGCCCAATGGAAAACCCTTCATCTTTACATAAACACAGCAACTAATTAAACTTGACCAAAACCCGACGCCGCGAAGCATGCATTTATTAACTCGAAAAACTACAAAATCTACTCTCACTCCATCCAAACCATCCACAAACACAGGGCAAGGCGAACCGAAAATGAACGAAAAACCGAAACCGCCCGTACAAATCGACAAAATGGACAAAGAATTTCTAGACACGATAATCAAAGCCGGAGCAGAGAAAATCAATGTATGCATCCAATGCGGCACGTGCACGTCCAGTTGCCCATCAGGCCGCAGAACAGCCCTAAAAACGCGTCAACTAATGCGGAAAGGCTTGCTGGGCTTGAAAGACGAAATCCTCAACGACAAAGACCTGTGGCTATGTACAACATGTTATACGTGCCTAGAAAGATGCCCACGAGGCGTAGATCCAACCGATGTGATACTTACTATGCGAAGAATGGCAGTTCAAGCAGGCAATATGCTTGACCCGCACAAACGTGTCGCGGGTTTGGTGATAAAATTCGGCCACGCCGTACCCATAGACGAAGCCACACGTAAACTACGAACAACCATGAACTTAGGCGAAAACCCGCCCACAGTGCACGCTTATCCCGAAGCCTTGAAAGAGGTGCAAGAGATTATAAGGAAAAAGGGTTTCGATAAACTCGTATGTTATGAATGGAAATAAAGAGGAGGCACAAAAAAATGGATTACGCGCTTTTCCTTGGTTGCATCATACCCAACAGGTATCCGGGCATCGAATTGTCAATGAAAAAAGTTGCGGAAAGCATGGGCTTTGGGCTTAAGGATCTTCCTGGTGCTTCGTGCTGTCCCGCGCCCGGCGTTTTCAAGTCTTTTGACCATGCCACCTGGCTGGCTTTGGCGGCGCGGAATTTGGTTATCGCCGAATCACTTGGCACCGACATCGTTACCTTGTGCAACGGATGCTATAGCACGTTGAAAGAAACGAACAAGATTCTGAAAAATGATTTTGGCAAACGAAACGAAGTAAACGAGGTTCTCAAACCGTTCAACAAAGAGTTCAAGGGCACCATAAACGTCAAACACTTACTTGAGGTTCTCTACAACGACATAGGCTTAGAAAAAATAAAAGGCATGGTTAAAAAACCATTAAACCTCAAAATCGCTGTTCACTACGGTTGCCACATAGTGAAACCCACCAAAGAAAGAGAGAACATCAAAAGCGCCGAACGCCCAAAATTCTTCGACGAACTCGTTGAAGTTTTAGGTGCCAAAAGCGTCCCGTACAAGGATAAGATGATATGTTGCGGCGCCGGCGGTGGCGTCAGAGCCGCATACTTGGACACGGCACTAGATATGACGCGGGAAAAACTGGAAAACGCACGGGAAGTTGGCGCTGACTGCATCGTAACTCCTTGCGCCTTTTGTCACCTCCAACTTGACAGGGGGCAGATCGAAATCCGTGACCGAACAGGAGCCACTTTTAACCTGCCTATATTGCACTATGTTCAACTTCTCGGTTTGGCGTTGGGCTTGAAACCTGAAGAACTCGGCTTATTCAACAACGCCGTACCAGTTGATTCGGTTCTTGAAAAGATAAGCACATAATATTCTTGGGTGATCAAGAAAACTAAATTTCTAAATATTAATCGCCTTGGCGAACAATAAGGTTGACCTATGTTGCGTGCCGAGATAAAGGTAAAAGGCATTGTTCAAGGTGTGGGCTTTCGTCCCT
Organism: Bathyarchaeia archaeon; assembly: GCA_038826685.1. GTDB lineage: Archaea > Thermoproteota > Bathyarchaeia > Bathyarchaeales > SOJC01 > JABFQO01. The sequence goes on along the minus strand of JAWBOF010000007.1, from coordinate 7,501 downwards.
TCGTTTACCGATTAGCGGTGACGCATGGGCTTTCGGGGTTTGTGCGTAATCGTGGCGACGCCACAGCCGAAATCATGGTTGAGGGAAATCAAAAAGAAGTAAAACAGTTTATTCATGATCTGGAAGCCAAAAAACCGCCTCTGGCACGCATCTACGACATAGAAATTGTCTACAAGGAAGATGAAGGAAAGTTTGAGAAATTCACCATAGTCAAAAGCACTGAAAAAACCGAATTTTCCGGCTCTGTGATACCTCCAGACGTGGCCATTTGCAACGAATGCTCAAGAGAATTGAAAGACCATGCAAACAGACGTTTCGAATATTTCTTCATAACCTGCACGGATTGCGGTCCCCGCTATACGATTATTGAACGATTGCCGTATGACAGGCCGAACACGACGATGCAAGAATTCGAAATGTGCACTCAATGTAGCCACGAGTACGAGAACCCGCTTAACCGAAGATTCCACGCACAAACAATCGCCTGCCCAAAATGTGGTCCAAAAGCATACCTCACAACCAACAACGGAGAACCACTCGAAGAAAAAGACCCGATTAGAGAAGCGGGAAGACTTCTTGAGGAAGGCTACATCGTCGCCGTAAAAGGCAACGGAGGTTTTCACGTAGCCACAGCGACTACTAAATCTGAACCCATAGAAAAACTCAGAAACGTGAAGCACAGATCACAAAAGCCGTTCGCAATAATGGCCCGTGACCTTAAAACTGTGAAAACTTTCGCCGACGTAAGCGCTGAAGAAGAGAAACTGTTAACCTCATACATCCGCCCAATCGTGCTGTTAAGAAAAAGTGAGAATTATTATCTTTCAGAGGCAATTGCGCCAAAACTGCATAACGTAGGCGTGATGCTTCCATACACGGGCTTACACGTAATGCTGTTCGATGAAGTGCAAGAACCAGCGTTCGTAATGACCAGTGCAAACC
>JAWBOF010000007.1:0-6549 GCA_038826685.1 Bathyarchaeia archaeon | reverse complement strand
AACCCATCGTAACCGACAACCAAGAAGCACTGAAAAAACTTGGCAACAGCGTCGACTATTTCTTGTTTCACAACCGTACAATCGCACACAGATGCGACGACTCAGTGGCACGGTTGCATGATTCTCGGCAAACCTTGATTCGCCGTTCACGCGGGTACGCACCTGAGCCAATTCAACTAAAGAAAGCGTTAAAGCATTGCACATTAGGCGTGGGCGCGGAACAGAACGTAACCGCATGCGTTCTTTTAAACGATAAAGCCTTTATTTCTCAGCATATCGGTGACGTCGAGAATGTTGAAACGCTCGAGTTTTTAAAAAACACTATACAGCATTTGATCCGTCTCACAAACAGTAAAATCGAACTCGTGGCTTGCGACGTACACCCAAAATTCCCCACAACCAACTTGGCACATAAAATAGGAAAAGAATTAAACATTCCCACGGTTTCGATTCAGCACCATCACGCGCATATCGCCGCCCTAATGGGAGAGCACAACATAGACGAAATAATAGGCATCGCATGCGACGGTTTCGGCTTGGGCACAGACGGGAAAGCGTGGGGAGGAGAAGTCCTCTATTGCGACGCGACGGGATTCAAGCGTCTCGGGCACTTGCAAGAACAACCCATGCTCGGTGGCGACCTTGCAACGCAATATCCGATACGGATGGCCGCGGGGATACTTCACCAAACTACAGACATAACCGAGTGGCTTTTCGCCAACGCCCACGACCTGCCCCATGGGGAAACAGAAGCGAAAATAATTTTAAAGCAGTTAGAAGCAAAAGAACCCATCATAAAAACTACAAGTTTTGGACGTGTACTGGACGCTGCCGCTGCGATTTTAGGCATATGCGCCGAGCGTACTTTCGAAGGTGAACCCGCGATGAAGTTGGAATCAGCCGCGATTTATGGTAAGGATGTGCTAGGGCTGGAGCCCGAAATAGATGGTGACACGCTCAACACGACAGTTTTGATTACTGAATTATGTGAAAAGCGAGGCAAATTCTCGGCTGCAGACTTGGCTTACTCTGCGCAGTCTTACTTAGCCAAGGGAGTAGCACATATCGCAGTGGAACAAGCGAAGAAGATGGGCGTGAAATGCATCGGATTTTCCGGCGGCGTTGCCTACAATGAACACATAACTTGTACGATACGGAAATTCGTGGAAAAAAATGGGCTAAACTTTTTTGTTCACGAAAAATTACCCGCGGGCGACGGATGCATTAGTTTCGGTCAGGTTTACGCGGCGTGTTTAGGGATGGAGTGAGCGGAAACAGAATGCATTTAAGTTTGATGTTACGGCTTAAAAGGTGATGAAGAATGTGCTTAGCTATTCCAGCAAAAGTCGTAGAGATTAAGGGAAACATGGCGAAAGTGGATTTCGGCGAGGGCGTCCTCCGAGACGTTAATGTCACATTAGTTGACATCAAACTGGGCGATTATGTCTTGGTGCATGCTGGATACGCCATTCAAGTGTTAGACAAAGAATCCGCAGAAGAAACGTTGCAGTTGTGGAAGGAAATTCTAGCTCAATCTGAGAATTGAAACTAATCAAAAAGGTGTCGAAAATTGACAGAATTTAAGGATGTTGTAAAAACAGAAGAAGGCGAAGTTTTTGACGTTGAATTAGAGGAAGATGTGCTTGAAGCAAACAGAAAACTTGCCAACGAAAACCGTGCGCTCCTGCAAAAACATGGAGTGAAAGCTATAGACATTATGGGCGCCATCGGTGCTGGGAAAACCTCGCTTATCGAGAAATTGATTGAAAAACTGAAAAAACGTTACCGAATTGCGGCGTTTAAAGGCGATTTAACCACGACTATAGACGCTGAGATGCTTAGTCGCCACAAGGTTGAAGTTGTGGCAATAAACACCGGCAAAGAGTGTCATCTTGACGCAAACTTGGTTAAGAAGGCGCTGCAAAGATTAAAGCTTGACACCCTTGATCTTTTGTTCATCGAAAACGTTGGCAACCTCATCTGTCCCGCAGAATTTCCGTTGGGCTCAGACAAACGCGTCGTCGTAATCAGCGTTACCGAAGGACCTTTTATGGTGGTTAAGCATCCGTTCATTTTCATGGACGCTGACGTGGTAGTAATCAATAAGATCGATTTGGCTTCTGCGATGAATGTCAACGTAAAAAGCTTGGAAGCCGACGTAAAAAAGATTAACCCCCATGCAAAAGTTGTTACGACTAATTGCCGAACCGGCGAAGGCACTGATGCGGTTGTGAAGGCGTTGGGACTCTAGGGAGTTGCCACAGAGTGCATGAAGGCTCAATAACCACGCAGATTGTCAAGAATGTTTTGCAGGAGGCGAATAAAAGAAACGCAAAAAAAGTCGTCGAAGTGCAGTTAGTGATAGGGAAATTAACGTTTCTTAATCCCGAACAGGTCCGCTTCTGGTATGAAATCCTAACGAAGGACACTATAATGGCGGGTTCAAGGTTGATTATTGAAGAAAGTGAAGGAATCGTTAAATGCCCAAAATGCGGTTACGAGGGCGACTTCAAGTATGTCGACGATCCTGCCATGCATGTTCCAACACCAACTCTTAACTGTCCAAAATGCGGAGAAACAGTAGAAATAGTGGGCGGAAAAGACTGCCTAATAAAAAACATCAAAATGATGATATAATCATGAGTGAACAGTTAAAGTTTAGAGATCCAAAACTTGCGAAAGAAGTTGCAAAACGTATTCATGATTTGGCGCCGGATTCTTTGGTCAAGTTTTGCCATGTATGTGGTACCCACGAGTGGACAATTACGCATTATGGGCTTCGATCACTTTTGCCACGCAACGTTGATGTAATTGCTGGTCCAGGGTGTCCGGTGTGCATAATCCCTGCTGCGGAAATCGATGAGGCTGTGCAGTTGGCTTTGAAAGGTGTGGTCGTTACATGTTTTGGTGATGTTTTGCGTGTGCCGGGGTCGGAATTATCGCTTATGGATGCTCATGCATGTGGAGGCGACGTGCGTGTGGTTTATGGCGTGGGTGACGCTGTTAAAATGGCTAAGAAAGAGAGCGAGAAGGAATTCGTGTTTTTTGCGGTAGGTTTTGAAACTACGGCGCCGTCAACAGCGGTTGAAATTCTAAACAGTCCGCCGGAGAACCTGAGTTTTTTGGTTTCGCACCGTTTAATCCCGCCTGCAATGGAGTTGTTGCTCGGCGTGGGCGATTTGCACATAGACGGTTTTATCGCGCCTGGACATGTTTCCACTATTATTGGTTTGAAACCTTACGAGATTTTCCCAAAGGCATATCGTATGCCCGTCGTAGTTGCGGGGTTTGAACCTTTGGATGTGTTGTTTGCGGTTTCGATGTTGCTTCAGCAGTTGCGCGACGGAAAGGCGAGACTTGAAAACGAATATGTCCGAGCAGTGTCAGCAGAAGGTAACGTAAAGGCACAAGAATTAATCAATCGCGTCTTTGACGTAGCCGACGGCAACTGGCGAGGACTGGGCATGTTGCCTTCTTCTACCTTAGCGTTGAAAAAAGAGTTCACGGGTTTTGATGCACGTAAAAAGTATGATTTGCGCATGGAAAAAAGCAGAGATTTGCTGCCGGGTTGCATGTGCCATTTGGTGATGATTGGAAAAATCAAACCCGATGAGTGCCCGCTATTCTTAAAAGAATGCAAACCAGCTTCGCCTCGGGGCGCATGCATGGTATCTATGGAAGGGACGTGTCGCATCTGGGCAAGGTATAAGGCGACGGCGTCGCAGTCGGAAGGTTTTTGAATCTTTACATAGTGAAAGAACGTTAACTGAGGCGATGAGTGTTTGAACAGAAAAAAATTGCTCATTATCCATGTGCTTTTCTTTATCAGCTTCCTCTTAGCCTTCGTTTTTGGCCCCTACTATTCAAATTATTCAAAAGACAATTTTGAGGATTGGGAACCAGATGTTACTTTACCGCGGCAAAGTCTCAATTTTACCGCTCAACAAGAACATGAACTGTTGGCGCCCACATTTCTCGATTGGAACAGCGTAGTAATAGTTAATTTCAATTCGACGAATCCCATCTATATTTTAGTTATCGAGGATTCCTTGTTGCCGTTATACGAGAGAAGCATATTCGACGTGGGAAACCAGACGTTAGTGTACCACGTTCCAGTGCCGAGCAATTATACTGTCTGGGCTAAGGGTTTTGAGGGCACCGCAAACGTCACTGTTATCCTTCTACCATCAATAATCATGCGGGACAAGCCGTACGCTTCGTGGGGACAAGTTATGTCTATAGGAGGCATAGGACTGTTAACATTCTGCGTCGCATACGTTGTCATGTCATGGGTAAGAGAAAAAAGGCAACCGCCAAAAGAGATTTCTGTCAAAAAGAAAACAGAAACAAAACGATAAAAAAAGCTCGCTTTCAGGTTTTTTCTTCAAGTTTTGCCGGCAAATATTCGTCTACGATGTACGTTAATCCATACCGACTGAAGGCTTCTTGTTCGGCTTTACGTTTATGTTTCATGAAAACCTTAATCTCACGTTGCCACAAATCGTTCTTATACCGCGGGTCGCGCTGTAATTCATGTAAACGTTTCACGTCGAGTTCTGTCAATGGGTCAGAAGGCAACTTGTAATCCACAATATCCGATGCCCAAACTCCGCTCCATTTCGCATCTGGCGTTGTTAGCTCACGTAAATGTGCGGCGTTCGCTGAGCCGCTGATTATGACCATGGCTATGTGCATTCCCCAAGGGTCGCCGTCTGTGAAGATGTAGACGGGTAAATCAAGCTCTCGGTTAAGGCGTCGGATGAAGTGCCGTGTGGCTCGCGGCGCCTGCCCAGCCGTCAAGACCAAAAGCGCATTGTATTTTTTGTGCACGTTTTCTTCGATGAACCGTGTGAACAAGCCGCCCTTCTCGATGGCGATAACTTTGTCGGCGGTTGTTTTGACGAATTCACTGTAAGTCAAGGCTGGACCAATCATAACGCCGTCGGGGTGGCTGGTGAGGTTTAATTGTTTACCCTCATAACCCGGCACGGTGTATTCTATGGTCAAGTCGCCGAAGATGGCTGAACGTTCTTCGGGAAATATGTTAAAATCTTCACGTGCGCAACCCGCAACTGTTTCCAAATCAGTTATGACGTTGTCGGATTCCGCTTGGTCTTGGAAAGAAATCTCGTACGCTTGTGCGGAATAGTAAACATCTCGCAACGTGGAGGTTTTGCGGTTGGTCGTAAGTTCTTGAGCAAAATACCCGGTCCACACAAGTTGAGTGAAAGGTTTGATGTGACGAATGTTTTGTGCTGTGCGTTTTACTGTTCTGTCGCCAAGGACATACTGTCGCACTTCGGGGCTGTAGTAAATGTTCTCGATAGAGCGGCTAGGCATCTTTATCGAAGGAAAATTACCCTGGGCCATTTGTTGGTAAAGGTTTTCGCCAAAGTTGCTCAGTTTGTCCAAGACTTCTTTTTTTCTCTCGGTTGCGGAAAATCTTTCATCTCTACTCGTTTTCTTCAATAGTTTTCACCTTGTCTAACAACTTTTTAATGTCTGGCGGTTCTTGTCTGCCTGCGAGTTTGGTTGCAAATTGGGCGATTTTTGGCAGATACTTGGAAAACACACCTAAACGTTTTCTTTCTCTCTCGACATGTTCTTGCCTCGACAAAAAGTGCTGAAGGTCTCGGGCTACTTCTCGCATGCCGTTTAGGATTTCTCTTTTCACTTCTGGGCGGTCGGCGATGAATTCTTTTCCCACGGTTTTGTATGGAACCTTAGTGCTGCAGATGTGAACTAAGATGGCGATGGGCATGTCTGGGGAGATTTTGTATCTTCGCCAGTTTATCCCTTTCATTATACGGAACGAAATGTCGCTGGCTTCGTCGTACAAGAGCGGGATACGGTTGGCGAATCGGTAAAGGATAAAATCGCCTTTTTGAGGAATGTTGCCGCCGTAAGCAATCGCTACTTCGACGATGAAGGGGTGACCGGAGTAAGTTGAAGGCTTGCGTTGGCGCACTGCGGTAAACTCTGGTTTTAGTTCTTTTAATATGCCTGCGCGCAACAGTTCTTCGCCCAGCGGAGATAAACAACTGGCGTCTGGTGGCAGGAATTCTTTGAACCGTTTCATGTTCTGTACGAGACGCACGATTTCTTCGCGTTTCAGTTTTTTTGGGCTTTTCGACGCTGGGATTTCCGCGAAAGTTAGGAATTTGTTGGCGGTGAGTTCGCCCACGCGGTGGAAGTGGGTTTTCATGAATTCTTGCATGGTGTCGCAACGGGTGAATCGTATAAGTCGTTGTAGGGTTTCTACATCAACGCCGTAGGGATGTGGGAGGGTCTCTTGGGGTGCTGGTGGCATCTTAGTGGTTGCTCGTGTGAATTTGTACAACCTTCCCCTTGGATCGACGAAAGTTATGTTTGCATAAGGATTCACGAGTGCGGTTTGTTTAAGGTATTCAAGAATTTTCGGCATGGCGCGGATGTGGTCGCCCATTCGGCCACCAAGCTGATGGACGGCCAGGGCCGGGTGCTTGCGGGCGCGGTCGCGGGCACGCGCGCCTGGGTGGAGGAAACCTGCCTCGGCTTCACCCGCCACAC
>JAWBOF010000006.1:0-15289 GCA_038826685.1 Bathyarchaeia archaeon | reverse complement strand
CGTTTCCGTAAGGGATGCGCTGGAGTTGAAAATGTTGTCCAAGAATTTTTCAGCGGTTCCCTTGCTTATCGGTGAGAAAACTCATCACAAACTCATGGAAGACGACACGATATACTCTCGCTACGGTATTTACGCCATTACTCCCATGACGCTTGAAGACATAATCCTCCATGGCAGAAACCCACTCGTGGACGCCACGCCCGGCGGTTATTACGTGAGGCTTGATGGCGAAAAAATTAGAAAGAAAAGACAAAGTCTCGAACTTTCCGTGGGCAAACTTGCTGAGATGACGGGGATTTCGAGAAGAACGCTTTATGGGTACGAGAAAGGAAAAGTTAAAGCCTCAATCTCTGCGGCTTACAATCTCGAATATGCCCTTGGTGTTCCATTAGTGCAAGAAATCGACGTGTTTCAACCGCCACCTGAGCAAGATATGGGCTTTCTTTCAAAAGCAAAACTTTTGTTGAGCACTCATCATTGTCTCCACGCTGTTGAAAGAAAACTGTCAAGGCTTAATGTTTTCGTGGCTCACGTGAAAAGAGCACCGTTCGACTTTATCGCCAAATCTAAAAAAGAAGACGTTAACATAGTGGGCGGCGTAGCAACCAGAAGAGAACCCAACCTCGAAAAAAGAGTCGAAGAAATCATCAGCGTAAGCAAAGTAATCGACGCTCAACCAGTGTTAATCACTGAAAAGGAAAACGCCAAAAACGACAACATCAAATGCATCGACCGCAAGGAACTGGAAAAAATCGACAACCTACGTCAATTACGCGAACTACTATAGGTCTAACTTTCTTCTTCAAAACGTGGTCTGCTTCGCCTCGGCGTTAGTTTTAAGCCTCTTCGCAGGTTTCCAAGATTTTCTCACAAAATCTGGGTATGAACCATACCGCTTAAGCCATTCTTCCAAGAACCTTATGGTCGCCAGGTCGGAAGGATAACCGCAGCCGATGTCCCCGAATTTTTCGCTCAACTCGGCGATTGTCTTGTCGCGTTCTACTTTCGCTATGATTGACGCTGCTGAGACGATGGGGTAGTTTCGGTCGGCTTTGTGTTCTGAAATTATTTTAACTTTAAAGGAGAGACATTCTTGTATGTGCTCTCCGAAACGTTTTTCCAGTATGTCAGAGGCGTCTACGAAAGCCACGTCGGGCTTGAGGGTTTCGATGATTTTCGCCATTGTTTTTGCTTCTAAACGGTTCAGTTTGTGCAGTTTTTTTCCGCGATCAACGACCTCATCGATCTCGGCGGGCCATAACCTTTCCACGTGATACTTCAGCACAAGCTTCTTTATCTCCATCGCTAGTTCTTCCCTTCTTTTAGGTGAAAGCATCTTAGAATCTTTCACGCGCAATTCCGTGAGCCTTGGCAAGTCTTTTTCTTCCAATAAAACACCTGCGATTACGAGTGGGCCGATTATGGCGCCCCTTCCCGCGTCGTCCACACCTGCGATTAACATGTCAACTAAGCCCTTCTTTCTTTTAGAATTCTGGTTACTAAGGCGATAATAACGTTGTGCATGTTTTTTCGGTTTTCAAGCGTTACTTCGAACGTTTCTGCGTCTTCTCGGGTCTTGATTTTTCTAACTAATTGGTCTGTAGCTTTGAAGTGTATGGTGGCGATTACGGGTTTTTCGCCGTCTACGAGGCGAAGGATTGCCTGTCTAAACGCTTGAGAGCACAGTTCCATCGGTCCAATTTCGTCAACGACTACGACGCCCGCGTTTTCTGCGGCGTTTTCGACGGCTTTTACGCCGATGTTTTCAAGGTCGTCCATGTTGACATGGTATTTGCCTATTTTTGGTCCGTTCGGTTGTCTTATGTGTGCCAGCCAGCCTTGGTTTCCGGTTGTGATGTCTTGAATTTGGAATCCTACACGTGCGTTGTCTTCGCGTTTTTCTCTGCTCGTCATGCCGCCTACCTTATAACCCTTGGCTCTTAACTCTTCCACAATCTTCATAACCACAGATGTTTTACCAACGCCGGGTCTGCCTGTGATGAGGATTACACGTTTTGTTAGGTGCATAAATCATTATATATCAAGCGTGGATGTTAACGTGTTTTGTGGTTCGCTGAAATGGCAAGTTTTGGTTTTCCAGTGGAGATTGTGGAGGAAGGTTTGGTGAAGGTTTATGTGCCAAAGCGTGGCGAGGTTTTGCCTTCTCGTTTGCCCGTGTTTTTCAATCCAGTCATGGAGTTGAACCGTGACTTGGCGGTTTTGGCTCTGCAGGCTCATCAAGAAATCGTCGGGCGGAAAGTGGTTGTTTGCGAGCCTATGACGGGTTGCGGGGTTCGAGGTGTCAGGTTTGCGGTTGAAGTGAAAGGCGTCGATCGTGTGTTTTTAAACGATATTAGAGAAGAGGCGGCGAGGCTTGCAAAGTTTAACGTTAAAGAAAACAATGTTGCAGGCAAGGTTAGTGTAGGGAATTTGGATGCAAACTTGTTTCTAAGCATGTACGCGGCGCCGCGAAAGCGTTTTGACTATGTTGATGTCGACCCGTTTGGTTCTCCAGTGCCCTATCTGGACGGCGCAATTCGTGCCCTACGGGACGGCGGATTGCTGGCTTTGACGGCGACGGACATGGCGCCTCTGTGCGGTGTGCATCCTCGGGCTTGTGTTCGCAAGTATGGAGGTAAACCGTTAAGGACAGAATATTGTCATGAGTTGGCAGTGCGATTGTTGGCTGGATGCCTCGTCACGATGGCGGCTAAGCACGATGTTGGCGTTAGGATCGTGTTTTGTCACAGTACTGATCATTATCTTCGCGTTTACGCGGTTGCCCATTACAGCGCCCAAACGGCAGACAGTAGCCTAAAGGAAATGGGTTACGTTTTGCATTGTTTCAACTGTTTTCACAGGGAAACCGTCAAGGGGTTGTGGTCGATGCCTAAACTCGAGTGCCCAGAATGCCACGGCAAACTAAGCGTCGCGGGTCCACTTTGGTTAGGAAAAATTTTCGATAAAGAATTCTGTTCTAGGATGAAGAGAGATCTCGCCGGAAAAAGGCTTGGACAGACAAAGAGGATTCATAAGTTGTTGTCTCTGGCTGAAAATGAAGTAGATGCTCCGCCAACATATTATGTGATTGATAAGATGTGTGACAAGTTCGGTTTGCCTGTGCCATCGTTAAAGAGTGTCATAGAACAGCTGGAAACCACAAACTACGGCGTTTCGCTCACGCATTTTCACACAAGAGGAATAAAAACAATAGCACCATCCGAAGTTATGAAGAAGGTTTTGATTGAAGCGACCAGAAAGTAAATTTCAGTTTTGTTTTCTTTCAAAATGAATTAATAAAAGTCTAAAAACCGTGCCTAAAACACAAATTATACGATAAAACTGCCTTACGTTCCAGCGTCAAGTTGCTCATAACCCTTGAAAACCTCACCCAGCTGACGCTTCATCAATCGTACATCGTGGCTCAAACCAAAATAGTCCGCAAAAACCTCAGTAGTACGAATCATCATCCCACGCTTAACACGTTCACGCACAATCAACCCCAACTCTTCCAACTGCTTAACATGCCCATACGCATGGCTACCCCGCACCGCGATAACCCGCGCTTGCGGAACCGGCTGACGGAAAGCGATGTACGCCAAGGTTTTCAAGGGACCTGTAGAAAGCAACGGACGAATAGCGAGTCTTCGCACTTGGGGCGTAAATTCGGGTTTCAGCTGGAGCACGAATCTTTTGTCTGCGAGTTCCAGAATCTCAAGAGAGGTGTTACGGGCTTTATACTCGTCAGCAAGAACCTTAGCTAAACGCTTCACTTTCTCCTCAGAACGCGTCTTCAGCACAGAACAAAGCGTCTTCAAATCCAACGGCCGACCCGCCACGTACAACGCGGCTTCCAACAAAGCCAAATCGCGCTTCTGTTTTTCTTCAAGAAGAACCCTAGGCATTTCCTGCCTTGCTTGTTCCATAAGCGTTTTCTCCCAATGCAATGTAAATATCGCCAGATTCTTGATCCTGCCACAAACTAACCTTTCCACGCTGGGCGAGAAAGAGAAGAAGAATAAAAGTCTTAATCGCTTCTATGCGCTCGTAACCCTTTACAAACTCGAAAAACTGGATTGGACCGCCGTCTTTTAAGTGTCCAACAAGTGAATCATAAAGAACCTCCATCTGCTCCTCAATCGCCATCAAATACAAATCAATCTGCGGCAACAAATCCGACGGCGGCGGAGGCAAAATCGGCTCCAAATGAGGCTTTAACGGAAGCAGTCGTTCTCCCTTCAGAACCTCGTCCAAAACCTCAAGCAAATCCTTAATCGTTGTTGAAGTCAACTCGTAACGCAACGGAAGAAAAAGAGGCGGAGGCACAAAATCCGACGGCTTCTGCGGAGTAACAGGCGGCTCCTCCAACCTCAACAAAAGCTTAGTCTTCATCAAATAAATAAACGCGGAAGAATCCAAAGCCACACCCGAAGCACGAAAATCCACCTCCCCCCGCTTCGCCATCTCATCCAAAAACGAATGCAAGAGAAAAGAAATGTTGATGTTCCAGGGCGAAAGCTTCTCCAACCTGTGCACTTCGAAAAGTATGTTCCACGGCGGGTACAAGAAGAAAGGCCTTTTAGCAGGCGCCGACACCTAAGCCGCAACCTCCTTAAGGTTAGCCGCAACCACGTGAGAGATGCCGTTGCGTTCGTAAACGCCGTAGATTTTCTGTGCTTTGTTCACGATTTCAGGCTTCAACGTAATCGCGATAAACTGGGTTTTCTCTGCTTCTTCCCGTAAAAGTTCTCCGAGCTTGCCGACATGGAACGCGTCCAAATGTGCGTCGATCTCGTCAAAAATGTAGAACGCTGCGGGAGTGAATTCTTGAAGCGCAAAAATGAACGCGACCGCGGCTACGGATCTTTCTCCGCCGCTGGCGCCGCTTACGATTATTGGTGGTTTGTTGGGGAAGGTGACGATCATGTCGATGCCGCCGCGGAAAGGTTCTTCTGGGTCTTCGAGTTTGAGTACTGCTTCGCCGCCGCCTGTGAGTTTGGAGAAGTATTTGCCGACGTTGGTGTTTATTCGTTGGAAGGCTTCCGTGAAAATCGCCCGTTTTTTCCGTTCAATTTCTTCCATGAAGTCGAGAATTGCTTGTTTTTCTTTTTCCAGTTCGTTCATGCGCACCGACAGTTCGCGGTAACGGGACACTTGTTCTGCGTAATGAGAGAGGGCTAGTTGGTTGACGGCGCCTAGTCTTTCGAGTTCCAGTTGCATCATCTTCAGCGACGTTTCGGCTTCGGCTAATTGTTCCGGCGACACGACGAGTGGTTTTTCGTAGCCGAATTCTCTCAATCTTTGCCAGTATTGTTCCAGTTGGAGTTGGGTTGTTTGAAGGCTGAGTTGAAGTTGATTGTAGATTCGTTCGGTTTGTTCGTATTCCGTGTCCAGGTGCCGAAGTTTCTTGTCGATGCTGTCGATTTGATCGGTGAAGTTTTTTGCTTCTTTACGCGCTGATAAAACCGAGTGTGAAAGTTCTTCTCGCGACTTTTCAAGCGTTAAGAGTTCCTCTTTTAATCGTTCTCGCTCTTGAAGTGCTTCGTTGACTTCTTTTTCTACGATTGAGAGTTGTTTCCTTACTTTTCCAAGTTGAACTTTGATGTTTTCGTAGGAGGGTTTGAGGACATTTTCGTATTTTGAATGAAGCGTTGACATCTCGGTGTCGATTGTGCCGAGTTTCCGCCGCATTTCTATAATCTCGTCTGCGAGTTTTTCGCGTTGAACTTCCATCGATTGAATGATGGAAAGGTCGGTTTTTCGTCTTAACGTAGCCAATTCGGTGCGGAGTTGCTGTATTTCTTTTCGGATGCTTTGACGTTGGGCTTTTTGCAGTCCGGTTTGGGTTTTTTCCTTGTCTAATTTTTCTTGCAAACCCTTTATGTAGTTGTCAACGCGTCGGATGTTGTGCTGAGTGAGCTTGGCGCTTCGTTTGATTCTGTCGATTTCGCCGTCGAGGGTGGCGATGGCTTCAGACATCTTTGTAATGTCCACGCGGAGCTTGTCAATTTCCTCCTCTAGGCTTGACACTGCGCTTTCTCGTCGAGTTAAATGTTCTCGAAGAGCGCTGACGGCTTCGTCCAGCCGTTTTATCGCGCTTTCGCTCGGGATGATTGTGGAAAAGTCGATTGGGGCGCGGTAGTAGCCGCTTTCAAGTGCGCCTCCGGGTTCGTAGAGGTCGCCGTTGACTGTGACTGTGCGGTAGCCTTGATGAGCGATTTTCATGGCGGTTTTTTCGTTATCAACTATAATAGTATCGCCTAAGACAAAATCAACTGCCGGCATGTGTTCTTTGGTGCATTTGACAAAATTTGATGCTATTCCGCCTCGGCTTTCGGTCCGTGGCAGTTTTAACTCTCGATGTTTGACCAGTCCTTTGATGGGGATGATTTTTATTCTGCCTAGTTTGAGTTGTCTTAGCGTTTCTGTGCATGTGAAGGCTGTTTCGATGTCTTTCACCACGAGTGCGTCGAGCCATCCTCCAGCGGCGACCTCGATTGCTTGTTCGTAGGTTTTTTCGGTCTTGATTAGATTTCGTAAGCGTCCATAAACGCCTGTGATTACGCCGATTCGGGCGAGTTCTTCTATGTTCCTTAGCGCGTTTTCCTCTGCCGCCACGGTTTCTGCCAGTTCTCGTTGGGTTGCAAATTCAACGACTGCTTCTCTTGCGGTTTCGGCGATTTTTCCTGCTTCGTCTACTTCGCGTATTACTGCATCTTTTTGTGCGATTCTTCTCTCCAGCGTGTGTTCAAGGCTTTTCAACTGTTTTTTCTGTTCCTTCTGTACTTCTTCGAGGTCTGTGCGCGATTTTTCCAATTCGCCCAGCGTCGTGACGAATCGGTTTTTGCGATTGTTCAGGTCTTCCAGTCTTCGTGTAAGAATTTTTATCGTCGTTTGGCTTCGAGCGTGCTCGGTGCGGAGATCCATGAGGTTGCGGTAAAGGTTGTCGAGTTGTTTTTCTATCTCTCGAATTCTTGTGTTGTGCTCGCCTAAGTCTTTCCATAATTGGTTAGTCTCATTTGCCAGCGCATCGTGGTTTGCTTGTTTTGCGTCCATTTCCTTCTGTAGCTTATCTTTTTGGCGTTGTAGGCGTTCGATTCTTTTGCGGTTTTCAACTATCTCTTTCCTTATTGACTCCAACTGTTGCGTGTTATTCTCATCGACTTTTTTCAAGCCTTCAAAACTAGTGGTTCCCGCTCCGATTTTTGTGACGAGTTCGGTAAGTTTGGATTTTAGGTCTCCGATTTTGATTTGAACCTCTAAAACTTTTGAGCCGCCTTCTTCGACCATTTCGGAACTTAGTTTTCTCCATTCCGACTCGATAGCATGTCTTTGCGTGCGGTGTTGTTCTCTTATTTGACGAAGGTTTTCTAGTTTGCTGCTGATTTCCTCGAGCCTCGCCGTGACTTCGCTGGTTTTCTCTTTTATTTTGTTAATTTCGTAGCTGAATTTCATGGCTTCGAGACGTTTTATTTCCTTCTGTATGAAGTTGTAACGAAGCAGTTCAGTGCGTTCTCTTTCCAAGTCGTCGACTCTTCGTTGCACCTCGTCTATTCTTCCCATGGCGGTGCGGATGGAAATCTCTGCGGTTCGAAGTTTCTGCTCAGCCTGCGCCTTCTCAGCGTCATACTGCGCAATGCCGATTAGGTCTTCGATAATTTTTCTTCTCTCGTCAGATGAAATCTCAGTTAAACGAGTAATCGTGCCTTGAAGAATCACGTTATGACCAGTCGAACTCAGACCAGCCATAGAAAACAAATCGAGAACCCGTGATCGGGGAAAGGTTCTGCCATTAACGCGGTAAACGCTTTGTCCATTCCTGTAAACTTCTCGAGAAACAGTTACTGTACTGGTTTCTATGGGAATTCGCCCGTCAGAGTTGTCGAATTGAATAACCACCTTAGCCATGTTCGCCTTCTCGACGCCAGCCTCCGGAGAACCATGAAAAATGAGCCGCGAAAAATTCTCTGCCCGCAAACGCCTTGAACTTAATTCGCCCAAAACAAAAAGCACAGCATCCACAACGTTTGTCTTTCCGCTTCCATTCGGACCAGTAACCGCGGTGAAGCCTTTGTCTAGAGTGATGGTGACGGTTTCTGGACCAAATGATTTGAACCCTTTCAGTTCTATTTTTTTGATGTAGGGCATGGCTTCCCGTGTTGCTCCGCGGCGTGAGTGGTTTTCTCTTCTATAAGATTATTCTGTAATATGCATCCAACAGTTTTAACTCTTATGTTCATGAACTTGTTCAAGTTTTCCTTGCGCCGCGGAATTTTTCGGTTAACTTTTTTACAAACGACTTTATTTTTTCTTCCGCACCATAAACCAACAAATACCCATCATCTTGCGTTTTGGTTGAAAGCGTCAATTCTTGAGCGATCGCTTCAACTGCAACACGTGGAATATCCTCAGAAATCTTCACCCGAATCCAAGTCGCGTCTCTGGGCACGCCCGGCACAAACTTGGAAACCGTAGAACCCTCAACTGTCTCTTCAAGAACACCCGCCCTTGCTTCCTTGATTTTGTTCATCCACTGGTCGGCGAATTCTTTGCCAAACTTTTCCTGCGCTTTGGATATAAGATGGGATTCGACATTTTCCAAATAAACCTCAATCTGAACACTATCCTTCAAATGAGAAGGGTCGGCACGCTGGACGTTTATGAGCGACTTTGCCGAACGCAAATCTTCCATTATTTCTGAAGGCACTGTCTCGCCTCGTTTTCGGAACTCTTCAATCAAATCCTCCAATACCTTCCAAACTTCCATGTAAGACACACGAAACACCAAGCCTAACTATTCCAATATACTCCTCTTTAACAATTGCTACGGAAATTAGAATGCTAGATTATGCTTTTACGGTTTGTTTCGCACCCGAAAAAACACCGATACACCCCCAATCGAACCACGAATTCTCTGTTCATATTTGGGGTATATTTGGAGCCTAATAGGATCATATATGGAAGAGGACCTAGAAACGCGACGCACAACGCACACACACAGAAAAAAACTATTTTTCCCGTATCATAATCAAAAGCATCTTAAACCGCTCAACCGCCCGCAACGCATGAGGCTTATTCGCAGGCAAAATCACCATCTCACCCGCCCTCACACGCAAAGGCTTCCCAGCAATCGTAACCTCAGCCTCACCATCCAAAACACAAACCATCGCATCAAACGGCGCCGTATGCTCACTTAAACCCTCACCCTCATCAAAAGCAAACAAAGTAACAGTACCCGCCCTTTTGTCAATCACCGTTCGACTTACCACCGACCCCACATGATACTCCACCAACCCAGCAAGCCCATGCACACGCGCCGTGAATTCTTCCACATGCTTCTGTCTTTTATCGCGCTCCAAGACGCTGAACCCCACTCTTTATCTTAACTTATTAGCGATTTACAATAAACCTTATTAAAATATCGTCCCAAAAAAGAAACAAATGGTGCAAAACGATGGGTGGACCATCTGAACGTGAATACCATGAAAAAGTAGGCAAAGTAAGAGAAAAATTAAACAAGGGAATGAGAGACGTCCGAGAAAAGTTTGCAAAAATGGAAAAACTCAAAGTCGAATCCCTCCAAAAAATCGAAGAAACAAAACGCGACACAGACAAAGAACTAGACAAAATGGAAATAGACATAGCAAAATCAAAAGATCTCGCCAATGAATCCAAAGAGCGACTCCGCACGGAAATTTCGACCTTAAGACGTGAAATCCAAGAAAAATACACCGACCTTAAAAAACGCATCTCCGAAACAATAATCCCTGAATAACAACCTCGCAAACCACGAAGATTACTCCATTAAGAAACACCCGCTAAACAACCAAAAAATAACGCTTCAATAAACCTACTAAAAAATTGCCTTTACTAACGAAGGCGTGGTCGCTCTAACTTTTTCTTATACATGCCCATAGCGTAAGACACGATTTTCTTCGCTTTCGCGGCTTTCTCCCAAGCCTTAAACTTCACCCATTTCCTCGGCTCTAACCGCTTGTAAATCTCAAAAAACTCCTGAATCTCCTTCAAACGATGCGGATGAACATCAGTGATATCATGGTATCCTTCAAACCTCGGGTCGCCGATCGGCACCGACAATATTTTAGGATCTTCGCCTTTCTCGTCCTCCATAATCAACGCGCCTATTACTCTGGCTTTCACGATGCATCCGACTTCAAGGGGCTCGTAACTAAGCACCATCACGTCCAATGGGTCCTCGTCATCAAACCACGTCTGCGGAATAAACCCGTACTCTACTGGAAAAACCACTGGCGAATAAAGCATACGATCAAGCACAAAAGCCTCCCATTCTGCTTTGTACTCGTACTTATCCCTTGAACCACTAACCACTTCCACAACAACGTTAACCAGTTCAGGAGGCTTATCGCCGCACGGAATGTCCCGCCACAGATTCATGAAAAACCAATAACACGTATTCGCATTTATGTTTTGTCAAAAAAATGAAGTGAAGTGTTGTGTCAGCCGAGAACCATCACGATGATCGGCGCGAACACTGAAGATACAAGCGACATTACCGTAATCATAGTGTTCAACGTTGGGCCAGCCGTGTCTTTGAACGGATCACCAACCGTATCGCCCACGACAGTAGCCTTATGCGTGTCTGAACCCTTGCCGCCGAAGTTGCCTGCCTCGACAAATTTCTTGGCGTTGTCCCATGTTCCGCCAGAATTTGCCATAAGCAAAGCAAATATAATTCCCGTGATTATGCTGCCGGCCAAGAAACCAGCCAACGCTTCTTTACCCAAAGTAAAGCCCACGATTATAGGCACAACCATCGCAAGAACGCTTGGAAGCACAAGTTCTTTCAATGCCCCTTTTGTCGCGATATCCACGCATCGCGCATAATCTGGCTTGCCCGTGCCTTCGAGTAAACCCGGAATCTCTTTGAACTGTCGTCTTATCTCGACAACCATGCGATGAGCGTTCCGCCCCACACCTAAGATCAACAATGCCGAAATCAAAGGTGGCATTACGCCGCCGATGAAAGCCCCAGCCAAAATGTACGGGTTGGCAATGTTGATGATGTACAAGCCAGTGGTTTCGTCTACTGGTATTTGGGCTACCTCCGCGTAGGCGACAAATAACGCTATAACCGTCAAAGCCGCGGCGCCTATGGCGAAGCCTTTAGTGATTGCTTTGGCTGTGTTGCCCGCTGCGTCCAGTTTGTCAGCGACGTCGACGAATTCTTTCTCGATTCCTGCCTGTTCCGCGATGCCTTTTGCGTTGTCAACTATCGGCCCATACGCGTCGGCGGAGACAATCATGCCCACGATTGAAAGCATGCCTACCGCAGAAATTGCGACGCCGAAGACTTGCACCGAGACAAGTTGTGCTTGAGTCAAGCCAAGGCCGGTTAATCCGATCGTGGCAAGGTTCCATGAGACGATTGTTGCAATGCAAATGCCGATGATCGGTGGCACTATGCTGATTATGCCGTAGGAAAAGCCTGAGAGAATGTTAATCGCTGCGCCTGTTTTCGCCGATTCAGCGGTTTTCTTTACGGGTGTTCTGTCGATTGAGGTGAAGAAGTCCGTCGTCATTCCGATGACTATGCCAGCGATTAAACCAGCGATTGCAGAGTAGAAAATGCCCCAGTTCAAGTCAAGAGCGTATTTTAAGCCAAGAGTAAAAAGCGCAAAGATTATGCATGTTATGTATGTGCCCCTGTTAAGAGAAGCGCCTGGGTTATTTTTAACGCCAATCTTCATGAACAACATGCCCAGAATGGAAGCAAAAATGCCCGCGCCTGCTAAGAGCATGGGAAGAATAGCGTAGATTTCCTTGATGGTGATTATTGTGGCGCCGAGAATCATTGCAGCAACTATGCTTGCCACGTAGGAGTCGAACAAATCTGCACCCATGCCAGCTACGTCACCTACGTTGTCACCCACGTTGTCTGCGATAACGGCGGGGTTGCGTGGGTCATCTTCGGGTATGCCGATTTCCACTTTGCCCACCAAATCCGCACCAATGTCTGCAGTTTTTGTGTATATGCCACCGCCAGCTTTCGCAAAGAGGGCCATGGCGCTTGCGCCAAAACTGAAACTGAGCACGATTTCAGGATCTCCAAAGATGTAGTAAAGCCCGCTTATGCCGATTAACGCCAAGCCCACAACTGACAAGCCCATTACCGCGCCGCCGTAGAAAGCCACGGGAAAAGCTTTGCTTAGGCCGCTTCTTGCACCGTTTGCTGTGCGTACGTTGGCTTTTAGTGCTACGGTCATTCCGAAATATCCTGCTATGCCGGAGCATATTGAGCCTATTATGTAAGCTACGGCTCTTGAGGGCCCTCGGATTAGGTTGTTAGGGTCCCAGAAGGCGATTAGCATGATTGTGGCGACGATGATTACGAAGATGGCTAGAGTGAGATTTTGTCTTTTAAGGTAGGCGTTGGCGCCTTCTTTTATTGCGCTTGCGATTCCACGCATTTTTTCGTTTCCGCTGTCTTGTTTGCTGACGTAGAAGTAAAGATAAACTGCTGTCAAAATAGAGATTAGACCAGCGATGGGAGCGATGAGTAACCAGTCCATCTCAAATTTCTCCTTCTTTCATCCAGTCTTCAACCGTAAACGATTATGATGCTTTTAACAGTTTCGAAAACTTTTATATCCAACTCAACCGACAATTTAGCGCTTCTAAAACAGATGGGAGAGCAAAATGAATGAGTGAAAAACTGGCAAACCCTGCGCCTTTGGGACTTTTGGGCTTCGGAATGACCACGGTGCTTCTCAACCTGCACAACGCCGGCTTCTACGGCTTAAACAGCATGATACTCGCAATGGGCTTGGCTTACGGTGGACTTGCGCAAGTGATTGCGGGAATAATGGAATACAAGAAGGGCAACACTTTTGGCACGGTGGCTTTCACTTCGTATGGCTTGTTCTGGTGGTCGTTGGTGATCTTGCTTGTCTTCCCGCAAGCGTCGTCTTTGGTTTGGAACACGGTGCCTCCGTCTCCGTTGCAGTCGACGCCCTACGAGGCTATGGCGGCGTACTTCTTTATGTGGGGACTTTTCACTTTTGTCATGTTCTTCGGCACGCTAAAAACCAACAGAGCGCTACAGTTTGTGTTCATAAGCTTGGCGATACTTTTCTTTCTGTTGACCATAAGAGACTACGCATTCGCAAATGGTCTTACTGATGTAGGCAGCAATGTCGGTAAACTTGCAGGCTTTGAAGGGATAATCTGCGGCTTAAGCGCGGTTTATCTTGCACTCGCCGAAGTACTCAACGAAGTCCACGGAAGAACAGTAGTCCCGATATGCCCAGTACAAAAATAACCTCTCTGGATTCCACTTTAAACCCTTATTTTTATTCTAATCATCACAGTAACCTCAAAACCAAAAAAATTTTATATAAGCGTAGGATGTGGGTATGGATTCCCGAGCAAGGTGACAAAGATTGAGCGAAAGTCAGGAACCAATAGCAATTGAAGCGTTATTAAAGGAGAAACGGGTTTTTCACCCTCCAAAAGAACTAGTCGAACAATCAAATATTAAAAAATGGATGGACGCGCACGGAATAAAAGATTACGAAGAGTTACGCGAAAAAGCAAAGAACATCGAATGGTTCTGGAGCGAAGTGGCAAAGGAAGTTGTTGAATGGTACGAGCCCTACCAAAAAGTGCTGGAATGGAACGAGCCTTTTTCTAAATGGTTCGTCGGCGCAAAATACAACATCGTTCACGATTCTCTCGACAAGCACATTAAAACCTACAGAAAAAACAAGGTCGCATACATTTTTGAAGGCGAACCCGGTGATGTCAGAAAACTCACCTACTATGACCTTTACATGGAAGTCAACAAACTCGCCAACGCCCTGAAACAAATAGGCGTCAAAAAAGGCGACCGCGTCGGCATATACTTGCCCATGATTCCTGAACTTCCCATCGCCGCGCTTGCATGTGCAAAAATCGGGGCAGTGCACAGTGTGGTTTTCTCGGGTTTCAGCGCGGGAGGACTAGCACAACGGTTAGAGGATTCAGAGGCTAAAGTGCTAATCACTTGCGATGGCTTTTATAGACGCGGAGAGGTCGTGCCGTTAAAAGAACAGGCAGACGAGGCGTTGAGCAAGTGCCCAGGCGTTAAAACAGTCATCGTCTACAAACGTGTCGGGAGAGAGGTTCCATGGAACCCCGAGCGAGACCGATGGTGGCATGAACTGACCGCTGGGCAACCTGCGGTTTGTGAAACTGAGAGGCTTGATTCTGAAGATACACTTTATATTCTCTACACTTCGGGCACGACGGGTAAACCAAAGGGCGTGATGGCTGCGCACGGAGGTTACGCGGTGGGAACGGCGATCACGCTAAAGTGGGTTTTCGACATCAAGGACACGGACATTTACTGGTGCACTGCGGACATCGGCTGGGTCACTGGGCATAGTTACATCGTTTATGCCCCACTAATCTTGGGTGCTACGTCAATAATGTATGAAGGCGCACCCGACTGGCCAGAGCCTGACCGCTGGTGGCAAATCGTCGAAAAATACGGTGTAACCATCCTCTACACGGCGCCTACAGCCATTCGAATGCACATGCGGTTTGGCGAAAAATGGGCTAACAAGCACGACTTGAGCACGTTGCGGTTGTTGGGATCGGTCGGCGAAACCATCAACCCCGAAGCATGGATGTGGTACTACATTCACATCGGCAAGCAAAAGTGCCCAATTATGGATACATGGTGGCAAACCGAAACCGGCTCTTTCGTTATATCACCAGTACCGCTCACTCCGCTCAAGCCAGGCACTCCCACGAAGCCTTTGCCTGGTTTTTCAGCTGGAGTTTTTGATGATGCGGGAAAGATGCTTCAAGGCGTGGGTGGCGACTTGTACTTGCTTTCTCCTTGGCCGTCGATGCTGCGTGGCTTGTATAAAGACCCGGATAGATACAAGAAGACTTACTGGAGCAAGATTCCGCATCAGTATCTCACGGGCGACAAGGCAAGAGTCGACGAAGACGGATACATTTGGGTGCAAGGAAGAGCAGACGACATCCTCAAAGTCGCTGGACACAGAATAGGCAACTATGAAATCGAATCAGCCCTAGTCAGCCATCCCAAAGTGTCCGAGGCCGTGGTCATCGGAAAACCGCACCAAATCAAGGGCGAGTCAATCGTAGCGTTTGTTGTGTTGAGAGAGGGCGTCACACCAAGCGAGGAACTCCGCGCCGAACTCCGCGAGCACGTGGCTAACCAGATGGGTAAGATTGCACGGCCGGACGAGTTGTGGTTCGTCAAAGACGTGCCCAAGACAAGAAGCGGCAAAATCAT
>JAWBOF010000005.1:0-15599 GCA_038826685.1 Bathyarchaeia archaeon | reverse complement strand
TCGCCCATGATTGTTCACTAGAGTAATGAGATGCAGTGTTGTAAAATATAAAGAGTTGTGGTTTTGGCGTGGTTAAGGCTGTTTTGCGAATTTTTGGAAGTAACTTATGAAACCTTCGACATTCTGTTTAACGATACCGCGACTCATAATTGGATGTGTTTTGATGTATTCGGCTACGGCTTTTACGGCGGGGTCGTTTTTGTTGATGCGTTCGCTTATGGTTTCGAGCGATTCGCCCTTTTTTACGCCGTCGGCTACGATGTCTGCCCAAAGCTTCAACTGCGACGCGTGTCTTTTCAGTTTTTCCTCCGCGTTTTTGGCGAAGCCAAAATGTGTGTAGCCGATTTGTTTAGGTTTTTTCTGAAGAAGTTTGTTTATTGAAGAAAGCGTTGTTTCCAGATGGAAGGGTGGAGGCGTCGTTGGTACGATTACGTCAAACTGGTTAAGGTAAATGCCTCCTGCGTCGCCGGGAAAGACTGTTCTGTCTTGTTTTTCAAAGTAGCTTTGGTGATGCGAGGCGTGGCCGAGTGTTTCCACGACTTCTATCTCGATGCTCTTGCCGAGATTAACTGTCATGCCATCGTACGTGTCAAGTATACGTTCTTTAGCCACTGGCTCAGGCTTTCCATACAACTCCGCTATTTTGCCTAAAACTTGTAATGATTGCTCCCACAGTTTTTCTGGGTTTACCAAGTGAGGTGCTCCACGCGGATGGACGATTAAATTCGCGTTTGGCAGATGCTTCATCAGTGTACCCGTGCCGCCTCCGTGATCCAAGTGAATGTGTGAAACCGCTATGTAGTTGACGTTCTCGAATTTTACTTCAAGTTCCTTTAAGCCTTCAAGCAAATTGTTCACTGTTGATGTAGGTCCAGTTTCGATTATGGCGATTTTTTCTCCTCGAACCACGTAAGAAGCAATAAAATTTTCAAAGCCCGCGGGTTCAACGTCGACTAATGCGAGATGATCGCTGATTCTTTGGGTTTTCATCAGTTTTTCACTTTACCAAGTCTTGTGTCAAATGTCTAAAATAAACCTGACAGAAACCTTGCCGGGTTTCTTGTCGATTTCCATGCGATGATAAGTCACCGCTTTTATGCCAACCTTTTGCGGGTGCTTATCTGGGTTGAAGGGTTCGCCTCGGATTTTTGCCTTCAACCTTAAACCGTCTGGGGTTTTTTCTATTCTTGAAATCTCGAAGCCCGAGTAGAGTGTGCCTTTTGTTTCGAAGTTGATGAGAAGATTCTCCAACCACGTGTAGAGTAAGGCTTTTTCGTCATGCGCCTCGACTTCAACGCTGTCCTCCACGGTCTGCGCTATCTTATCCGAATCGGTCATAACCTCAAAAGTGGCTACTGCGGCATTTTCAAACGCTTCTTCTAAGGTACGCCCATATGCAGCAACGTAAACGTCAGCCGTGTGTTCCAGAAACTCAAACCGTTTGCCCAACTTCAAACATATTTCCCCATCTTTGAAGGTCAACAACAATAATCAATAAATCCCGATATGCGAATATTAAACTCTCGCTTAAAAGGAGACCCTTAAAAATGGAAACATGGGACCTCATAATCATCGGCGCAGGCGCAGCAGGCCTAACCGCGGGCATATACGGCGCAAGAAGTGGACTAAAAACGCTTATTCTAGAGAAACAACTGCCCGGAGGCGCCACCATAGAATCACCTTGGATAGAGAATTACCCGGGTTTTCTTAGCATTCATGGACAAGAGTTAATCGATAAAATGGTGGCTCACGCCACAAAATTTGGTGCAAAAATTAATCAACTGGAGCCAGTCGTTGCACTTGAATTGAGAGGAGAAAAGAAAACAATCAAAACAAGTAGAACTGCCTACGAAGCCCCTGCCGTGATCATCACAACTGGCACGCACCACCGACAACTAGGCGTACCCGGCGAAAAAGAGTTCAGCGGAAGAGGCGTAAGCTACTGCGCACTCTGCGACGGAGCCTTCTTCAAGGGAAAAACAGTGATGGTTGTGGGCGGCGGAAATTCTGCAGCAACTTCGGCTCAAATTTTGGCAAACTTGGCTTCCAACGTGAAACTGGTGCATCGGAGAGACCAGCTTCGAGCAGAAGAGATAATCCTAGAAGACCTACGTCAACGGAAGGTTGAGTTTCTGTGGAACACCGAAGTGAAAGAAATCAAGGGTGACAATGTGGTGAAAAGCGTGACCATCGTGAACAATAAGACTGGAGAAACAAAAGAAGTCGAAGTCAACGGAGTTTTCGTGCAAATCGGCGAAACACCTAACAGCGAATTCGCCAAAAACGCAGGCGTCAACGTCGACAAAGAAGGCTACATAATAGTAGATTCGATGCAGAGAACCAACATTCCCGGCGTTTACGCAGCCGGAGACGTAACCATACACCCAGTAAAACAAATCGGCACAGCCGTAGGACAAGCAATCGTCGCCGCGACTGACGCGTTTGGCTACATAAGACGCCCGTACTACTACAAGGGTTAAGACTTCTTTTCCATTAGATACTCGTGAATCGCCCGTGCAGCCCGTTTTCCAGCCCCCATGGCACTGATGACCGTGGCCTCGCCCGTAACGATGTCGCCGCCAGCGAAAACGCCCGGGATGCTGGTTTGCCCGGTTTTCTCGTCGACGATTATTGTGCCCCATTTTGTGGTTTGTAGTCCTTTTGTGGTGGTTTGGATTATTGGGTTTGGGGTTCTACCGATGGCGACGATTACTGTGTCGACGTCCATTATGAATTCTGAGCCTTTTATTGGTACGGGGCGTCTTCTTCCCGACTCGTCCGGTTCACCGAGTTGCATCAGTATGCACTCCATGCCTTTCACCCAGCCTTTCTCGTCGCCGATGAACCGTATTGGCGCGGCTAAGAACTTGCAAACGATTCCTTCTTCTTCGGCGTTTTCAATCTCTTCTTCCCTCGCTGGCAACTCGTCTCTGGATCGGCGGTAAACGATGCAGACTTCCTCCGCTCCCAAACGCAACGCTGAACGTGCAGAGTCCATGGCTACGTTGCCTCCGCCGATGACCGCGACTTTTTTACCGATGCGTATAGGCGTATCGTACTCGGGGAAGCTGTAGGATTTCATTAAATTAACCCGTATAAGAAATTCGTTTGCCGAGTAGATTCCGCCCAAGTTTTCGCCTGGAATTCTCATAAACTGCGGAAGCCCTGCGCCGGTGCCGATGAACACGGCGTCGAATCCTTTCTTGAACAAATCTTCAATTGTGTGAAGCCGCCCAATCAACGCGTCGGTGTGGATTTTTACGCCCAATTTCTTTATGTACTCAACCTCTGCTTCGACTATTTTCTTGGGCAAACGAAACTCTGGAATACCGTAAACCAGTACTCCGCCTGGAACATGCAGTGCCTCAAAAATAACTACTTCATGCCCGAGTTTAGCCAAATCCGCTGCTGCGGTTAAGCCTGCTGGTCCAGCGCCTATTATTGCGACTTTTTTGCCCGTGGGTTTTGGCAAAGTGGGGGTGTCAACGCCTTTTTTTAATTCGTAATCCGCGGCGAATCGTTCAAGTCTGCCGATGGCGGTTGGTTCGCCTATCTTGCCAAGCACGCAGAGTTTTTGGCATTGTTCTTCCTGTGGGCATACCCTGCCACAAATTGCTGGCAAACTATTTTTTTCCTTAATTTTTTTTATTGCCTCATCATATTTCTTTTCTTTGATTAGTTTGATGAACGCGGGGATGTCCAGTTCCACTGGGCAACCTACAACGCATTGAGGTTTTGGGCAATTAAGGCATCTCGCGGCTTCCTCAAGGGCTTGTTCCTCGGCGTAACCCAAGGCAACCTCGTTAAAATTGCGGGCGCGCACTTTCGGCTCTTGCTTAGGCATCGGAACGGCTTTTTTCGACTTCTTCGCTGGTGGTTGGGTTGGTTGATTAGGCTTCGCCACAAGCGCATCCTCCAATTTTTTCGTAAAAAACAGAAGCCACTCTTTCTTCTGGCAGATAAACACGTTGACGTTTGATGAGTTCGTCAAAATCCACCGCATGACCGTCAAATTCTGGGCCGTCGACGCAACCGAACTTTGTTTCGCCTTTAACCGTTACTCGGCAAGCGCCGCACATGCCCATGCCGTCCACCATGATAGGTGTAAGGGTCACGATGGTTTTGACGTTGAAGGGTTTGGTGATTTCTGAAACAGTTTTCATCATAACAACCGGTCCCATGACCACTGCGCGGTCAAAGCGTTTCTTTCTCAGAATTTCTTTCAAGAAATCCAAGCCTTTGTATCCTTTTGAACCGTCATCGGTTGCAACATAAAACTCGTCTGCAATGTTTTTCATTTCCTTCTCATAAATCAACAAATCCTTAATCCGTGCACCAACAACCACGGTAAGTTCGTTTCCAGCGTCACGTAATGCCTTCGCAACCAAATACAAAGGGGCAGTCATCACCCCGCCGCCGACCACGAGGACATGGCCAAATTTTTGGATTTCACTCGGATTTCCAAGCGGCCCCGCAAGGTTTAGAATAGAATCACCTTTGTTAAGGCAACCCAACTCTTTTGTTGTTTTGCCGACCTCATTAAAAACAATGGTTATTGTTCCTTTGTGGCGATCGTAATCCGCGATTGTAAGCGGTACTCGTTCGCCCTTTTCGTGAAGCCTCACTATAACAAATTGCCCAGGTCTTGCTTTCTCGGCGATTTCTGGCGCATGGATTTCGAAGAGTTTGATTTTTGGTGCGAGTTCGTGTTTTGTGATTATTTTGTACATACTGTTATTCTCCTTTCAAGTTTTGGCATGCTGGAAATTTTTTTATTGAATTCTTTGAGGGTCTTATCGAAATTTCCTAGGTCGCGGGGTGAGGATTCGGCGAGTTTAAACCTGTCGGTAAGGTCGAGTTTTTCAAGCGTTTTTCGTAGGACTACCTCGTTACGTTCTGCAATTTCTCGTCCTTTCTCAAGTTTGCAATCTTTTTCAGCACAGACCACGGCTAAGACGCCGTCAAAACCCAGATAAAACGCTTCCACGACATGCATCGGATCCAAGCCTTTAAAACACGGAATCTCCATGAGCACCACATTTTCTGGGACACTGCTTTTCATGAACGAGTCAAGCGCCGAGAATTCTGCCCAAGAACAACAAAAAACAAGCAGTGCCGGCGATGCTCCCTTCGTTTTCAATTTGCTTAGCGTCCGACTGTGTTGTCTAAGAAGTTGCGAAGTTGGGTCGTATTCCATGTTTTTAAGTTGAATGGCAAAGTGCGGACAAACAAGCGCGCATGCTCCGCAACCGACACATTTTTCAAAATTTATTCTAGGCGTAGCCAACGGTTCGGCTTCGATGGCTTCGTATGGGCAGATGAAGACGCACTTGTCGCAGCCTACGCACTGCGAAGTGTCATATTCGATTTTGTTCGATGCTTCGATGATGGTTAAAACGTCTTTTCCAAAGCCGAGTTGTTCCAAGGCATGTTTGGCCAAGAGAAGTCGCCTCGTGTTGACTGCGCTTCCTCTTTTGCTTCTGCAAAAATCTTCTTCACACTGTACAACCACAATTTTTTTCATGCCTAAACCAAGCGCTTTCAAGAAAAAGTCTGGAGACAGCCTGCCAACGCACGGCAATCTTAGGGGAATAAAGCTGGTTATTTTTTGGTCTTTCAACAAGTCCACAACTTCGCATGTCGAAGGAGTGTTGCCACGGCAAGAAAGAACCAAAGTGTCAACGTGTTTTTCGTTCATCGTTTTCTCAATATAATCCAAAAGTACATTCACATCATAATACGCCGTGGAAATGGCGCCCGCTGGACAAGCGCTGTAGCAAATGCCGCAGACTTGGCAGGTTTCAACGTCAATTTTCACTTCGCCGGTTTTATCATTCCTAACAATAGCGTCGAACGGACAGATAGAGAAACAAACGCTGCAGCGACCACAGAAATCGTCTTTAATTTCAACCGCTTTTTGAGAAGTTTCACCCATAGCTTCTTACCTCTTTCAACATTTTCGCTCATGAGCAATCATCAAAAATCGATTTCCGCCTAGGTTTCGGCAACAATACGTTTCCAAAGGTCATTCGCCTAAAGGGGGTAGAAGTATTGTTCAAATGGGTTGGGGTGTATAAAGTTTTCTAGAAAACAAACCGGCGCCTCTACGACCCAGCGGTCGTGGAATTCAGCATTTTATTTCTCTGAAGCGTTTTGACGAGCGGCACGCCAATGATGATGGTTGCAATGACGCTGATTACCGCCTCAACGGGCGTTTGAAACGCGCCCAAAACAAAAATGTCGGGCAAAACGTAAGCGGGCACGCCCCACCATTGATAGCCATTAAGAGGAATAAGCATAAAGATCCGCGCGAGAACATCCGCTTCGGTGCCGATGAAAGCCGCAAAGCCTAAGAGAGTCGGGAGATTCCGTGCAGATGTGGCTGTAATTTTCATTCTGCGACTGAGAAGGGCGAATATGAGAATGCAAACGAAGGCAACGTAGATGTCCCACAAAGCCCAAAGCGGAAGGCTCGCCGTCAACGGATAAACAAAAAACCCTAACAACATCATCCCGTAAAGAAGCAAAGTATGCACCCACTTTCGTTGCGCAATTAGACCTGCACCGAGAGCGCCTACGGGTTCGCCCAAGCCGAAAAACATCGGTTCAGGACGAGGACGAATAAACCACCCCAAAAAATACCCAATAAATCCCGCTGAAAAACCAAGAACTGGCCCGAGGATTATTCCTTCTAAGGGCATGATAAGGATTATCCAACTTCTGAAGCCAACAGGCCCGGGGAAAAGAGACAACACTGTGTGAAGTGCACCAAATATCGCAACCAAAGCAACCTTGATACTTTGACGCAAGATTGACTCCTCCAAATTATGCTTTTGCATAATTGTCCGATATTTCGTTTAATCTTTTCGTTTAGTTCTGTAAGCGTGTCCGAAAAAATTGCTTAGAAAATATTTTTTAGTGATAAGATTGGCAATGCTTCCGGACATTATCCTTACAAGCTAGCTATTTTTGCACTCGGTAACTCTGTGAACGATATGGGTGTCTAGACTCTGATAAACAACTATTTAAAAATCATCTGTGAACTCATTCGGTTTCTTGTTGTAGTTAAGTATATTTTTTGCTACTTTACTGGTTAGGTGCGTTTTTGACTTTTTCACTGTACGATAACTTTATTTTGCCGTAATTATTCTTTAACAAACAATTTTATGGTGGTACGTGTGCGGATTAGGGGAATTACCCAAATGACGGCTGAAAAGAGGTGGTTTTACTGGATTTATTGATTAATTTACTTATTTTGCTCGGTTTTTTTGCGGTGCTTGCTAAATCTGCCCACGTGATGATCACTAATTCCGTGAAAGTTTCTGAGGTCACAGGGTTAGCTAAAACTGCTGTTGGTTTCATTCTGATTGCTTTTTCCACGTCCTTACCTGAGTTGGCTGTGGCTTTAATAGCGTTGGTTATGGGTGGTGACCGCATCGATGTATCAGCAGGGAACCTGTTAGGCGCCAACATAGTGAATGTATGTGTAATAATAGGCGTCTCTACCCTTCTTCTTTTGTTAAGAACTTCAAAAAATATCAACTTGGTTTCCTCAGTAGCGAAAGAAGAGCTTAGCAGCCTCTACTTAGGGCTTTTTATAGCCTCAGTGATTCCTCTTTCCCTCATGTACGTTACATATGCAAGTCGATATGTTGGATTTTTTTTGATTATGGTATTCATAATTTACACATATCAACTTATGAGAACACGTATTCCAATGAACGAACGCACCGTAACAGAAGAAGACAAAAAGAGACTAAATAAATACATCACATGGGCTTTTCTTGGAATTATAGGAGTCTTAATCTCTGCGTATTTTATTGTCGAATCCGCCGTAAACATTGCTAGAACAATAGGGTTGCCAGAAGTTTTAATCGGTGGTGTAATAATCGCAGTTGGTACTACTTTGCCTGAATTGGCCGCAAGCGTAAGGGCGTTCACTCAAGGGCATTCAACGATTGCTTTAGGCAATATCAGTGGAAGTTGCTTTGTCAACATAACGCTCATATTCGGTATTCTGTTGTTAGGCGCCCCTTTCGGAGTGAACATGGCAACAGAAGAGGGCAGAGTTTTCTTCAGATTAGCATTATTCTCCATCATTGCTAACCTGTTTTTATGGTACTTTTTAACAAATGGAAAAATAGGGTGGAAGGAAGGAGGGGTTCTCTTATTCATATACTTATTATTTCTTGCAACCACGCTTGGAGTTTTGCAACCATTAGGCGAAATAGGTAGTTAGGTATAGTTCTTGTATGGTCTAGCTCTAACTCCATATTGAAAATAAAAAGCACACGTCAAGAAATTGGAGGGGTACTCGAAAACTATCAAGATACTCATTCGCACAGGAGTCACCGTAAACATAATCCTTTTGATATTTAATAACTCGTTGCCAACTTTTTCGGCAATATTTTCTTTTTGAGTACATTAATGTTTTACAGAAGAGACAATGTTGTGCTGTTCATTCATTTCTTATCTTGGCAAAAAATTTTGGCAAGTGCAGATTTGAATAGAAACATAAACGCACAACAAGTGTTAACAAGTTATCAAGCAAAAACCTTTATGCACATCGCCTTCCCCTTAACTTGTGCCGATGACGAAGCCAAGAATCTGAAAAAAGATGACGCAAAAATCCTGGGGTATCTGAGGCACATAACGCACGGCGTAGGGAGAAGACTGTTTTTACTGGCTTAGCGTTTTTTGTGGAGAGGCTTTTGCTTGTTTTAACGCGTTTTCCACTTCTTCTCGAATGATGTAGCCTCCCATGTGAAGTATGGGCTCCTTCTCCTCTGGATCCACGCCCATTGTTGCGGTGCACGGATAGCTGTGGTGTGCTTTGGCTATGGCGTCGTATAGGATTTCCTTTTCAGTCTCTATTCCGACGAGTTTTCTCGCTATGTACCATGAGGAACCGCAGGGGGCGCATCTTCTCACAATTGTAGAGTCTATGACTTCGCTGTTGCCCCTTTTCACGGTTGAAATCTCCAGCAAGGGTCTCCCAATGTTAAGTTCATTCACAAGCCTCGAGATAGTGGGCTTGTCCTCAGACGCCTTCAACGAGCAGAACGGCTTCGGAAACGCGTTTTCCAAGCCAAATTCCACACATTTTTCTTCCAACTGTTTTCTTAGACCTGATGGAACCTCTACAAAATCTTCAATGGGCACAACCAATCCCTTTA
Organism: Bathyarchaeia archaeon; assembly: GCA_038826685.1. Lineage (GTDB taxonomy): Archaea > Thermoproteota > Bathyarchaeia > Bathyarchaeales > SOJC01 > JABFQO01. The sequence continues at coordinate 6,423 of JAWBOF010000005.1, read as the reverse complement.
CTCCAATATTATTTATGAAACGTGGGAGTTCCAGTAGCAAGTCCTTATGGAGTCCAGTGGCTATGCATAAGTCGGCTTTTGGGATGGTTTTTGGCATGTATTTTTCTGGTTCGTCTATGAATGCAGGAAGGTCTGAGGGGTTGGGCAGTTCGATTGCGGCGCGGATGTTGCGGACGTATGTGTAGACACCATACTTGCAAGAGTCACAATAGAGACCGCAGGACTTGCAGAAACTGGGGTCATTAATCAAATTTCTTATAACCCGTTCCGCGAACTCGCCGCTGTATATGAACACGAGGGTTAACGGATTCTTACTGACTGTAGAATTCATGCCATTATCACTCGAAGTCATATTAAACGCGCATGCACGAAAGTTATCGTGCATCTAAACAATTATGGCTACGTTTTGCAAGCATATAAGCAAATTTGTTTTTTCTCCTAACCAAGCGTCTTCAATAGCACTCGCAGAACTTCTTTTTTTCTAACATCGTCTTTCACCGGCTCGGGTAGCGCCTTTTTTTAAAAAAAACGCTGTTATAAATCAAAGCAAGTGCAATGTTTGAAAAAGCAAATATATACTTGTTTTATCTGTATTTATAAAATGTCGATTGTTAATATTTGAAGGGAATGTTATGGAACGTAAAATCATGTCCTTGGGGCGGTCATCGCTCGTGATTTCTCTTCCAAAGCATTGGGTGAAGATGAACGAATTGAAACAAGGCGACGTGGTTTCGCTTGCGGTTCAGCGTGACCGTTCTTTGGTAGTTACTCCTAGTGCTGAGGGCAAAGAAGAATTAAAAGAAATAGTGCTTCACATCGACGCAGACGAGAGAGACACGCTGATAGTGCGAAAAATAGTCGGCTGCTACTTGAATGGGTATTCAGGAATCAAGATTGTGTCAAAAAACATTTTTTCAGTCACACAAAGCAAAGCAATCCGCAACATTGTCAGAATGCTTTACATGCGAATCATGGAATCCGACGCCAAAAGCATGTACATACAAACATTAATCGACGAATCAAAAGCATCGCTCGAATTGGCTATTCAAAGGATGCACTTGATTTCTAGTTCAATGTGCCGCGATGCTTTGAATTCGCTAAAGAACCGCGACATAATGTTGGCGAAGGCAGTTTTTTCTCTGGACGATGACGTAGACCACTTTTGTTTTTTCCTTCTCCGACTCATCCGTGATGCTGCACAGGATTCTTTCCTTGCAAGTGAGTTGAGCATGAATCCCCTGGACGCCATGGATCACCAGACTCTCGTGTACAGAGTAGAGCACACCGCTGATCATTCGGCTAACATCGCAAGACATGTGATAATGTTGGCAGGAGAGAACCAGCGCATACCGGACAATTTGTTGAATCTCCTGTACACGGCGGGCACAGAAGCAGTTAACCTTTATTCCAAGGCATTCAGCGCTTTTCTCTCAAAAGACATTACGGTTTCAGATGAGATATTGGAACAACAGAAAAATATTGAAAAAATGGACCGTGAGATTGCCTCGAAGGCTTTTATGAGTAAACAGAAAAATCCCCAGATGATTTGTGCCATTTGCTCTTTGCGGGACAGTATAAAAAGAATCGCTGAGTGTGCGGCAGATATTGCAGAGTTGGCTATAAACCGTGCTTACATGATGAGTGGTTAGTCTTTTTTAGGTCTCGGATAATTCAGAGTCAATTCAAGTTTGGCGATGGAGAGTTCCTTCTGAAGCAATTTTCTCGCTGTTTGCAGGGCCAAAGTGTAGTTGTATATTTCTTTGCCGTTGCTCTTTGCCTCGCGGAGGATCTCTTTTTCCAATTTATGCTTTAAATCGCCCACTGTGAGCGCTCCAATTCCAAAAATTCCAACTGCTATTTCTCTCATGTCGTCTTTGAGTTCTATTCCTTCAACGCCGAAGGGCGGAATAGCGTTTACGTCGGCTATGACTTTCATTAGTTTAAGTTCTTTCAGCCATTCTTTTTCTATAACGCGCACTCCTCTAGATCCAGCGCAAAATACCACGTCGGCCTTTTTTAATAATTCAATTTTTTTATCCGCCGTAGGTGCGAAAACGCCTTGCACTTTGACTCCATATTCATTGTTTAGGAATCTTGCCACGCTTTCGGCATGTTCATTTCCATCGGCACGTTCTGGATTAATACTCGCTATAACTACGTTGCAGCCGAGTTTTGCTAAAAGAACGGCCACTATTTGTCCAACGGAGCCCGTGCCAAGAACTGCGCAGGTTTTGTCTTTCAAATCGCCAAGGTTATGAGACTTGATTGCGTCTTCTACTTTAGCAACCATGGCTGCTGCTGTTGTGTAGGCGCCTCCTGGGTCGATTATGATGCTTGCTTTGAAAGGAGGAAACATCGCGTCTTTTACAACCTTGAAAACTTCTTCAGCTTTTTCAGCGTTTTTGCCTCCGATTAAAAAGCACGTGTGTTTGGCGGCTTTGGGAGTTCTAGAAAACAGGGCATCTTGAACTATCCTTCTCGCGTCTTCCGGAGTGACGTTCTCGTATGGAATTACAGCATTGTACCCGGCATCGTACGCCATACAAATATCGAAGGGGCTGGCTTTCTTATCTGTATCCAAATAAAATAGCAAGTATGGTGAATCATCAGAAGTCTTTCCCACGATTGGTTTTACTTGAATCTGCATCGACTGCAAGAGGTTTTCTATCTCAGAAGGAGACGCCTCAGCAGAGGCTGTGACTATTTTTTTTGAAATCTTGATAACCTCAACTCTAACGTCCAAGGACTCCAAAAGCCTCTTCACAGATTCTACGTGCTCTGGGCTGCTTATGTGAATGCATGTTATTTCATCCTTTTCATTATTAATTTCCTTTGCGTGATCGTGTATGCCCATGACGATCCAGTTTTCCCGTATAGAGAAGTTTATCTCCCTTTCTAATTCTTCAAGCTCATGCTGCAAGCATTGACCATAAGTGACGAGGTAATCCTTTTCAACCGAATCTTCACCGGTGTGTTCGGAAATTTTCTCCAACGCTTCTAACACGCGGTCTCTCAATTCTCTCTTTTTATCTAGGTTCACGGCGAGGTATGCTTTGGCGTTTTCATCAATATCCACAGGGAACAGCGCAATTTTTTCTTCTCGAAGCATCTTTGCTAAAGCGTTATTCTTGTAAAATTCCTTTTCTGTCCGCATGCCCAATTCGTCGGTTACGAAGTCTGGCTTTACTTTTTTGACGAGGTTTTCTAAGAATTTGCAGAGTCCAATTGAAGGTTTATAGAGCGCATGAGTCTTGAGCGAGTTTGAGTTTGAGGCGGGTTCAGTTATCCAGAAGGGTTCGTTGTATTCTTTTTCAAGAATATACACCGTTAATTTCTTGTCTTTAAGCGGAGTGATTTCAAGCACTTTCAACCTTGTAGCCCTCTACCGAAGGAAAACGCGGAAAAGACGTATATGCTTAGTCGAAATACCTTACATACAAATATATAATGTATATACAAAACATGCTACACAAAAGGATGCTTGAAACATCGTACCACAGAAATCAAAACATCATCCTTCGTCTAAAAACACAGGAGGAAGCATCAACTTCGTCTTAGTCTTAGCCCTTCCATCCTTTGCGTGAGGCTTTCTCACCAGAGAATCGCCACATTTCTCAATTTCTCTCGCTTCTTCAGCAAGCCTAGCCGCAGTTTGAGCAATCTCATGCGCAGAAGCAACAAGTGGAATGTATTTGTCGCTTTCTTTTTCTATAAAACATGCTTGAAAGTTTATTTCCGCAATTTTTTCCGTCAAAGCATATGCGGCTACAGCCTTTGCTTTTGCGTAGGGGTTGGTGAAGTCGGATCTGTCTCGAATCGTGTTTATGTCAACTACTAATCTCGGTGGAACAAGACTGTCGCCACTGTTTTTCTTTATTGCATGAATTAGTTTGTCTATTTCTTGATGAACCATGCGATAGACGCCGGTGATAGCGAGAACTTTGATGATGTTCGAGTTGAAAATCGCCATCTCCAACGGATCCAGAAACTCTCTTCGCGCACCGATAAGCGGGTCTCCCATGAGGATTATGTAGCCCAAATCTTGCTTTTCCAAATCAGCCTTGATTCGTTTTCCCGGCGCGTCGGTTACAACCACGCTGGGCAAGCCGCTGGCGGAGAATTTTTCTCTAACTTTTGCTGGTCCGGGCAATGCGGCGTTGGGGCATATGAGGACGAGGAGGTTTGGGTTGAATTCGAACAGTTTCGGCAGGGCTTCTTCGACGTCTTCGACGCTCATTTTCGAGCCCGTGGTTACGGTTCGGGTTTTTACGTCTTGGCGGTCTGCGAGTTCGTCGAGGAGAAGTTCAAACACTGGTGAAGATGCGATGTTGCCACACTTGAAAACTCCGACTTTCACGAACTGTTCTTTCGCCAATTCTTGCACACCTTGCTATTGGTTAGTGATGTTTAAACGTTTAAAAATTGCCATCACTCCAATCTTTGTCTTCGTTTTCCAAAAGTTTTAAACTAAGCCACGGGTTACTCCTTCTTAAGTGGTTACTGTGAGTTTTAACAAAATAAGCTTCGAAGAATCGTTGGCAAAGCACGTAGTAGCCACGGAGAAATGCATCAGTTGCGGCACATGCGTGCTTACGTGTCCCTTCGGCTGCTTGGAGTTAACAAAGGAAACGCCCACCTTGATAAAAGAATGCAAAACCTGCGGCATCTGCGCACAAGCATGCCCTCGATATTTGTGGTTGCGCGCTGACGCGGAAAAGTTTGTGTTCGGTCGAGAACGGAAGAATGAAGAAGAGTTCGGAATTTATCGAAAACTTTTGGCGGTTCAAGCGAAGGACAAACGAGTGTTGGGAGTTGGGCAAGACGGTGGTGGAGTTACGGCTTTGCTGGTGTCTGCTTTTGAAAACGGGCTTATCGATGGGGCGATTGTTGCCGGGCACGGCCGAGAAAAGCCTTTTCTGCCTTTTCCAATGCTGGCAATGTCTACTGAAGCGATTGTTGAATGTGCTGGAACAAAGTACACTTACTCGCCCAACATCCTCGCCTTGGCCGACGCAATCAAACAAAAAAGGACAAGCATCGCCTTTGTTGGGACTCCTTGTCAGATTCACGCGATTCGGAAGATGCAGATGGCTGGCTTGAAAAAATACGTGGCTCCAATAAAGTATCTAATCGGGCTTCTGTGCTCAGAATGCTTCACCTACGACGGACTCATGGAAAAGCACATCCACGAAAAATTAGGCATCAACCTAAGCGACATTAAAAAAATGAACATTAAAGGAAAAATGCTTGTCACAACCAACTCTGGCATTGTAACTATTCCTCTCGCAGAGGCGAAACAGTATGCAAGGAAGAGTTGTCATTTTTGCGACGACTTTAGCGCCGAACTGGCCGACATTTCAACCGGAGGACTAGGCTTAGACGGCTGGACGTTCACGATCATCCGCACAGAAAAAGGCGAAGAACTATTCTCGAAAGCTGAACAAACCGGCTTTCTTAACGTAAAACCTGCGGACACCGAGACGAACGCGTTGAACTTGTTGATAAAGCTTTCAAAAAAGAAAAGAGAAGTTAGTGCAGTTTTGTAAGGGCAGTTTAGACTTTTTTATTTTATGCTTGTTACGATTTTTTGGGCGATTTCTTGTGCTTTTATTGAGTCTTCAACGGTTACAGAGGGTTTTTTGTTGTGGAGGATGCAGTCGATGAAATGCTCGTCGATTTGACGGTGCCCCCAGACGCGGGTGCCTTTTACTTCGAGGTTCCATTCCTGCGGTTTCTCCTCGGGTCCATAGAGCATTATTTTGTCGACCCAGATGGCGTGAAGGACGTTTGTGTTGTCCCCGTAAATCTCTAGCCTGCTAGTGCTTGCTGAAGGAGTAACTGAAGCGCCGTAATGTAGCGAACCAACCATGCCGTTAGCCAGTTTTATCACGCCCATCGTGTTGTAGCCTAGGATTCCACCATGTTTTTCGATTTTGGCGTAGTTGCCCATCCACTCTACGTCTTTCAGTTCAGTCTCGAACATCCACCGGAACAAGTCAAGCGACCACACCGAAAGCGTAAAGTCAGGGTATCCCCCGCTTTGCTTTATGTCCCACGCCCACGAGCCCATCGGCCACTGTTCAGCAAGGCTTGCGGCTGGAATGAATTCGCGGAAATGAAAAGCGATGGGCTTGCCTATCATGCCTGCTTTTATCATTTCTTTTGTTTTAGTATAGATTGGGGCGAATCGGAACTGGAGAACGGGCATTAGAATTACGCCCGCGTCTTCGGCGGCTTTTTGGAGTTCTCTTACTTTTTCTATGGTTGGGGCTATGGGCATTTCGCATAGGACATGTTTGCCTTTTTTGATGGCTTTCAAAGCGGTTTCGTAATGTTGTGGTGTTGGGACTGCCACGACTACTGCTTGCAGTTTAGGGTCTTCCAAGAGTTCATCGTAGTCCAGATAGTATTTTACGCCGTACT
>JAWBOF010000004.1:0-15889 GCA_038826685.1 Bathyarchaeia archaeon | reverse complement strand
TAGCCGCCGAACGAAACACCCTGCAACATGAAGCAAAAATGCTAACGCTCGCAAACACATTACGCATAGGTCCCCGACTGCTAGACGTTACTGAAAACTTTCTCGTGATGGAATTCGTCGAAGGCAAACTCTTCCCAGAATGGCTTAAAAGGGTAAGGAGCAAGCAAAGAATCCGTTCTGTTTTGATGCTCTGTCTGGAGCAGTGCTGGCAACTCGACAAGGTGGGTTTGGACCACGGCGAACTGAGCAACGCACCTAAACACATCATAATAAAACCCGACGACACACCATGCATAGTGGACTTCGAAACCGCAAGCATCAGCCGCCGACCCTCAAACGTGACCGCACTATCTCAATTCTTTTTCATCGGCGGCCATATCACAAAACTAGTAGCCAAAAAACTCGGCAAAACCGACGAAACCAAACTGAAACAAGCGTTAAAGAACTACAAGAAGGTGCCTATCCAAGAAAATTTTGAGGCTGTTCTACGTGTAGCAGGCCTGTTATGAAAAAAGATAGGGGTGGGGCTTTAGTAGTTTTCGCACCAGACTTCAAAGTAACTCTGCGGATGCGCACAGACTGGGCATTTGTCGGGTACTGACGTGCCTTCGAATACATACCCACAGTTTCTGCATTTCCATTTGATGGGCGTATCTCTTGCAAACACGTGCCCCTGCTCCACGTTTGCCAATAGTTTCCGGTAGCGTCGCTCATGGTAACTTTCCACTTTAGCAACCATCCGAAACGTTTTCGCCGCCTCTTTGAAGCCCTCCTTTTCCGCAACATCAGCAAAGTTGGGATACAAAGTTCCCCATTCGAGTTTCTCGCCCTCAGCAGCCGCCTTCAAGTTTTCCGCGGTCGTGCCTGTCACTCCAGCCGGGTAAGCAGCGGTTATTTCTACCATCCCGCCCTTGAGGAGATTAAAGAACAATTGGGCGTGTTCTTTCTCGTTATCTGCGGTTTCTTGGAAAATCGCGGCGATTTGTTCGTATCCTTCTTTTCTGGCTACACTTGCAAAGAACGTGTACCTGTTTCTGGCTTGAGACTCGCCCGCAAACGCTGCCAAAAGATTCTTTTCAGTTTGACTTCCTTTCAAATCCATACTACGTGCTTCCTTTGACCAAAATACCGCACAAGCAAAGATAAAACCATTTTGAAAAGCAAATACCTACGTTGAGATGTGGCGCCTTGGCCAGGATTTGATTTCTTGCTTACAAGGGCATAAACATTGCTTTGACTTGCAGGATGTCGCGCATTCCACGTATTCTTCCTATTAAATTCAGTATCCTCTGGTTGTTTCCTTCGGCTATGAAAACTTCTAGGCAATACTTTCCACCAATATGCCTGTGCACGTTTTCCACTACTACATCGTCAAACTCGTGCCTCACTTCGGTCACTCTTAAATCCACATCCTTACACGCATAATCGCACGTAATCATTATTGTAGCCGCCACGTTGCCCTTCTCTATTTTCGCCAGTTCGGTTTCAGCGATGAGATTTCGAATAGCGTCTCGAAATGCCTCTGACCTGCTGTAGTACCCTCTTGCTTTCATGAATTCGTCAAATTTTTTGAGGAGTTCGCTGGGAAGAGTTATGCTTACTACGGTCATATCGTCTCACCAACATATTAACATAGTAATCAATGACTGTTAGTCTATTAATATTTTCTTCATAAGTTCTAGCACTATTTTAATATAGAAAACGTCTGCTCATCCTAGGTGATGCAAGTTGGGCTACCATAACGAGAAAGAGACTGAAGAGTTCGAAGAAGAAAGACGGGAAATATGGCTTCAGTTGGCTGTGGCGTTAGGCTCTGCCATAATAGTTTCAGGCTTGCTCGACTTGCTGTTTCAAGGTATCCCGCTTGGCTTTGTTATACCCTTGCTTAATGAACCTGCTTCCGTGTCTGGTATAATTTATCATTTTTTAGTCATAGTCATAGGTGTTTACATCGGATTTGTTGGAGTAAGAGAACTTGTCCTCGAAAGAAGGTTCTCTGTAGAATTCCTTATGTCAATAGCTGCTTTAGGCGCATTGTATTTGGATTTTCTCTTCGAAGCCGTAACCGTGCTCTTTCTTTATTGTTTGGCAGAATACTTCGAAGACTACATCCAAGATAGAGCGAGGAAAACTGTGGAAAAACTTTCGCAATTCATGCCCGACAAAGCAAGAGTCATAGTCGATGGGACAGAGGAAAACGTGAACGTGAAGGAAGTCAAGCCCAACACGACTATACTCGTAAAGCCAGGAGAACGGATTGCGCTCGATGGTGTTGTCATTGAAGGTTTCTCTGCGGTTGACCAATCACTCGTCACTGGCAAATCGATTCCAGTTTCAAAGAAAACTGGTGATGCTGTCTACGCTGGAACATTAAACCTAAGCGGGGTTCTCAGAGTTGTTGTCAGAAAAAGTGCAGACGACACATTGGTCTCTAGGATAGTGAAACTCGTTGTGGAGTCGAGAAAGAGAAAGGCGTCTATTGAGAAGTTGGTTGACAAATTTGCCCGCTTCTACGTCCCCTCAATTATCGCGCTTGCAGTGCTTACTGTTGCAGTTGCTCCCTCCGTGGCTGGCGGGGCGTTCGACACATGGCTCTACAAGTCTTTAATTCTATTGGTGATTTCATGCCCGAGCGCTTTCGTAATTTCCGTTCCTGCAACCATGTTCACCGCTGTAACTGTCGCCGCCAGAAAAGGAGCCATCATCAAAGGCGGAGTGTACATTGAGAAAATGGACAAAGTGAAAACAGTTGTGTTTGACAAGACTGGCACACTAACCTTGGGCAAGCCAGTTGTGCATAATATTAAAAGTATCGAGGAGCTTGACCCTAATGTGCTAACTTACGCAGCTGCTGTGGAACAATTTTCTAATCACCCAACTGCCCAAGCTATCGTTAGAAAGGCGGTGGAGCGAAATTCACCTTTTAACCAGCTTGAAGTTAAAGACGTGAAAGAGATTCCTGGGAAGGGCATAATAGGCCAAGTAAACGGGGCGCAGGTAGTCGTCGGAAACATGGAGTTGATGCAGCAATACTCCTGCAACTGCGACAAAATAACTGGCTTTTACGAAAACGAGAAACACACGGCGGTTTGCATTTCCATAAACAAGACTGCCGAGGCTTCGGTCTGCGTCATGGACGAGGTTCGAAACGATGCTGTAGGCGCTGTGAGGGGATTAAAAAAGGCTAAAATCCGTACGGCGATGCTTACGGGGGACAAACAAGAAATAGCCTCGGAAGTGGCAGAAGAACTCGGCATTGACGAGGTTTACGCAGAACTTTTCCCTGAGGATAAGTTGCGGGTTTTGAGTCAGATGAAGAAAGGAACAGGGTTAGTGGCGATGGTTGGAGACGGTGTTAATGATGCACCGGCGTTGGCTGCGTCGGATGTGGGTATCGCTATGGGCGGTAGTGGGGTTGATGTTGCGTTGGAGTCGGCTGACATTGTTCTGGTTAAGGACGAGCTGATTCAAATACCCTATCTAAAAAAGTTGGGCAACAAAACCGTGAGAATCGCCAAGCAAAACATAGTTGCATCGTTAAGCATCAAATTGGTGTTAGGCGCGTTAGGTTTGATAGGTTTTGTTCCCTTATGGTTCGCTGTGGCTGCCGGAGACGACGGCTTAACAATGCTCGTGCTCTTAAACACTTTGCGGCTAACTAAGGTAAGAATCTAACAGAAAAAACGTTGAAAGTTCCTTTTCTTGTGCAAAGAATTGTGGCGCCTTGGCCGGGATTTGAACCCGGGTCCAGCGGGCGACAGCCGCTTATACTAGACCGGACTATACTACCAAGGCACGCTGGTTTTTGACAGCAAAATCTTACAAAAGCATTGTTCTACTTAAACCTAACTAGTCACTGGATTATCTTAGCCTTGAAAGGGCATCATAAAATTTTGCTTGCGTCTTTTCAGCAACCTTAACGTTGTTTGGTGGTTTTTTTGTCGTTGTATGCTTTTGGGAATCGGGTTTGGTTCATGAGAATTTGCCGAGAAGCAACAGGATCATCGTGTTGAGATAGATGATTGTTAGGCTTAGAATTATTGATTTGTCTAGACGGATTCCTTTTCCAAAAGAAAACGCCGCGGACAAAAGCAGCAATGTCCAGACTTGAAAAACAAAAAGTACGTACTGCATAAACGTGAAAGGAACAAACAGGCTGATGTACGGGAAAACCGCTAACGGCAAAGCAGCCAACCCAATACAACAGAAAAGTTGTGCGTCTCCGCCGGTACGTTTGAAAAACACGTAAATCATCAATTCACTAAACAGAAACAACCCTATCCAGTTAGAAACAAAAAGAGCGACAGTTGCTTGAAAAGACAAGGCGTCGCCCGGCGCATAAAAAAACAACATAGGGTTCACTTCCGCAATTGCTGCGCCGAATCCGCCGAGAACCAAAATGCCCAGGGTGATGGGCAAAAATATTGTGGTTTTGGATGTTTTAGCAAATATAGGTGACAAAAATAGCCATTTCCCGACACGGTGACTCAAGGCCTCGCCCATCTGTAACGCAGGGGGTAGGCTTCCTTCCTTTAAAGACGCATACAATAGTCGTCCACGATCGTTTAAGCAGTATTTTCTTTCATTGTCCTGTGTCAAGAATTCAGAAAGCATGTCTAAATGATAATAAACGGTGCCCACGCCCAATCCCAGAGTTTGTTTTAATTCTTTAAACCCAATCTTACCCTGCTCGCCGAGGATTTCAATGATCTTTCTACGGGTAGGATCGCGAAGCAAAGTGTGATATCGTGATACGTCTCCCAAGGCACGGCACTCTCTTAAGAATGTGCAAATGGCATTTTAATCGTTACGGTCGATTCTAAAAATCTTTTTCCCTCAATGTTTACAAAAAAACTTAAATATCACATGTGATATCGTGGTTGATATCAATGTTGATAATAAGGTGAAAATTAATGTTTGAAGGCGGTCCAGAATGGCGGTTTAGGCATTTTATGAAGCATATGGCTTTTGTTCCTAAGGGGTTTGTAAGGTATTATGTGTTGCGATTGCTCAGCGAGAAGCCTATGTCGGGTTCTGAGATAATCCAGCATGTCGAGGAAAAGAGTGAAGGTCGCTGGAGACCAAGCCCTGGTTCGGTCTATCCGTTGCTGGCTTGGCTGCAGGAGAAAAAATACATCAAAGAAGTCCCTGCTGAGGAAGCCGGCATAAAACGGTACACTCTCACAGATGAAGGCAAAAAATTTCTTGAAGCACATGAGAACAAAAGACGCAGAATCGAAGAAAGGTTCCGATGCTTTGGTCCTCCTTTTACCGGCTTCTTTGAGCCTCCTTGGCTCAGTGTTCAGCCCGAGCCCGTAAAAGCCTTGGTTAAGGTTGATTTTGAACTTCAAAAAGCCTTATGGGAACTGAAAAAAACCAGTTCTGAAAAAGAAGCAAAAGAAAACATTTCTAGGGCTATCGAAATATTAAAAGAAGCCACTGCTAAAATTCAAGAATTAACCAAAAAAGACTAGTGGCGAACGAGGCGTGAAGGAGGAAAAAAGATGGACGAAATCATTCAAGTAGATAATTTGACCAAGGTATTCAACAAGTCCTTAACCGCCGTGGATCACGTGAGTTTCAGCGTAAAAGAAGGCGAGATTTTTGGTTTCCTCGGGCCCAACGGCGCGGGAAAAACCACAACGATCAACATGTTAATCACTGTGCTTAAACCCACCTCGGGCACTGCGACGGTATGCGGTTATTCCATACAAAAAAACGCGAATGAAGTTAGAAACAGCATAGGCGTCGTGCCGCAAGAGTACACCGCCGACGAAGATCTCACGGGCATGGAAAACATACTTCTCTGCGCAGATTTGTACGGCATCCCGAGAGGCGAGTCGAAAAAACGTGCCCAAGAGTTACTCGAACTAGTTGAACTAACTAAATTTGCAGATAAACGGGTTCAAACCTACTCAGGCGGCATGCGGAGACGCCTCGAACTCGCGTGTGGTCTCATCAATCGGCCTCGTGTGCTTTTTCTCGATGAGCCGACGTTGGGTTTGGATGTGCAAACGAGGGCTGCGACGTGGAGTTACATCAAAAGGCTGAAGGAGCAGTATAATATGACTATTTTCATGACGACGCATTATCTTGAAGAAGCAGACAACTTATGCGACCGCATAGCCATAATCGACCACGGCAAAATAATCAAGCTTGACACGCCAGACGCCTTGAAGGAAAGCATAGGCGGCGACATTCTCACGGTCACCATAAAAGAAGACGACAACGATGTTTTAGGGTTAATCAGCAAGATTCCAAAGGTGAAAGAAGTAAAAAAACAGAATTCCACGTACCGCGTGAAGGTGGAAAAGGGAGAAGAAACTGCTCCGCTTATTCTCAACGCACTGATGAAAAACGGTGTTACTATAACGAAGCTTTCGCTTTCGAAGCCGACTTTGGATGAAGTTTATTTGGAGTACACTGGGAAAACTATTCGTGAAGAGGAAGGCGCAGATGTGTTTCGTCAAAGAATAACGTTGAGGAGGGCGCGACATTGACACAAGAAAATCACAATTCTAAAAGCATGTTCCACGGTTTCTGGGCGCTGACGAATCGGGACTTGAAAAAATGGTACAAAGAACCCATACTATTGTTCATGTCAATCATCCAACCCGTACTGTGGATGGGACTTTTCGGCAGAGCCATGAACATCGGCGCCATGTTCACAAACAACAACGTACCGCCCGAAATCGCGAATCACCTTATGATACAAACTTTCGGCGTCAGTGACTACTTTTCGTTCATGGCGGTGGGTATGCTTTCTTTTGTAATAGTGTTCACTGCTATGTTTAGCGGAATGTCCATCGTTTGGGACCGACGTCTCGGTTTCCTCAACAAAGCGCTAAGCACACCCGTTGCACGTGGCGCCATAATCATGTCGAAAGTGCTTTCTGCGGTGGTGCGGTCGCTGATTCAAGCTGGCATCGTCATCGTGTTGGCTTGGCTACTTGGGATGCAGTTCAGTTCGTCTTTCACTGTTCTTCATTTGCTGGGCACCTTCGCGGCTTTGTTCCTAATGTGTCTTGGGTTGGCCTCGTTGTTCATCGCCATAGCCATACGTTCAACACGGTGGGAAACACAGATGGCCGTAGTCAACCTTCTAAACCTGCCACTCATATTCACCAGCAACGCGCTTTTCCCATCGAACTTTATGCCCGACTGGCTTCAAGCGATTTCAAGAATAAACCCCATAACTTACGGAACCGACGCTGCGAGACAGTTGCTTATTCTTTCTACGATTGACGTTTCCAAACTGCTCATGGATTTCGCGTTCTTGGGGGGTTTTGCTCTGGTCTTCGCTACGGCGGGCATTCTTTTGTCGTGGAAATATTTGTCAAAATAACCCTCTTCTTTTTCTTGTTTGATTTTTCTTGCTTGATAAGTCTAAACTGAGAATATCGTGCCCTTGGAAATACTATCTTTATCTGTAAATCTGTACCTTTCATTTTAGAGAAAGTGTGGAGAAGGCACATGACAGAGTTGAAACTGAAAACAGTAGTCTTACTGGTGATTCTGGGCGTAGTGGCGTCTTCTTTTAACGCTACTGGCACGAACGCAACCGAATACATACTCGGCGACGTCAACCACGACGGACTAGTTAACATGGACGATGTCTCGTTGTTTAGGCTTGCTTGGCAATCAAGAATCGGCGACGTCAACTTTGACCCCCGCTGCGACTTTAACAGCGACGGCATAATCAACATTAAAGATGCAAATTACATCGGGCTTAATTGGACGACTTATCTGAAGGTACACGTCTATATCATGCCTGAAACTTTAAACTTAAAAAGCAAAGGCAACTGGATAATCGCCATCGTCATACTGCCCAAAGGCATCAACGCCACCAACGTGGATGTTTCTTCCGTCAAACTTAACGGCACCATCCCGGCTAGTTCGAAAGTCAGTTTCTGCAGCAAATTCCCTAACGTTTTCGTGGTGAAATTCAGTCGTCAAGCGGTAATTACGTTAATTAGCGAAAAACTTGGCACGAAGGCATCGATGTCCTGCAAGAAATCCTACAAGTTGACCTTAACCGTCAGCGGCAAAGTTGGAAGTAAATTCGCATTCTCGGGAAGCGACACGGTTCGAGTGATTCACCTAAAAAACGGCTAACATAGACGATACGCAACGGAGGCGCAACGCCACGACTACTGCCAGTTTACGAAGAGAACGACTGAAAAAGGTAGAGTACATAGTCCTCGTTTTGCCCTTTGTTTTAACGTTTGCGTCTTTGCTTTGGTTTCCCACGCTTACGGCGGGCTTGATTCGATTAGCAGGCTATACGCCCAGTTTCAAGGCCACAGGTGTTGCGTGGTTTGTCGCGGTCTGGTTTTTCTATGTTTGGTACACGTTTTTGGCCGTCGGGGTGGCAGGGTTTTTCGTCGCAGTTGCGTGGATAGTGAGATGGAGGAAAAAAAACATCAAGCCAAGTGCAAGTTTTTATCCGATGGTTTCTTTCGTCGTTCCTTGTTTTAATGAAGGGAAACGTGTAGGCCGCTGTGTATTGAGTTTGTTCGAGTGCGCCGCTCGATACGGGGGACTCTGCGAAATCATCGTGGTCGATGATGGAAGCAACGATTTGACGTATGAGGTTGCTTGGGGCGCGGTGGAAGTGGGAAGACGGCGCCATCCAAACGTGCGTGGAAAAGTCGTGCGTCACTCTGCAAACTTGGGCAAGGTTGAGGCCGTAAGAACCGGCGTGAACAAGGCTTTCGGCGGCTTAATCGCTGTTGTGGACGGGGATTCTTGGTGGGCACCTGACACTTTAGTCAAGCTTGTAGACTACATGCTGGACAACGGGAAAGCCGCGGTAACAGGCTACGTTCATCCAAGCGATGGCGAGAAAGAAGTAAACTCGTACTGCGCCCTGCAACAGTTAGAATACAGTCAAGGTTTGGGAGTTTTCCGATGCGCCCAAAGCATGGGCAACTGCGTTACCGTGGTGCCCGGAGCGGTAGGCTTGTTTAGGGCGGACGTTCTACGTGATATTTTGAACTCGCATCGGCCACGGTCTGTCACTGAGGATTTAGAGATAACTCTGGAATTGCATAAACGCGGCTTAGGCGTAGGCTACGCAAGCGAAGCATTCGGCGGGACGGTGGCGCCATTGAATTTGAACGGTTTTTTTGGACAGAGGCTGCGATGGTTTATCGGATGGCTGGACAACTGTTTAGGCATTCACAGAGATTTGTTGTTTAAACGAAAATGGCTTAGCGTCCTGTTGTGGTTTAGCCTCATAACTGAGTACGGGGGCGCGTTAGTCGACGCCGCGGCTGTGGTCAGTTTTCCGTTCTTGTTCTGGTTTGCACCCGACAGAATCTTTTTTGTGCTTAATTTCCTGTTGTTCTTAGCCTATGCCTTGGTGGTCGGCGTAGCGACGCAAGCGGTGGCTTTGCGTTTTTGTTATGGTAGGTTTAATTGGGGGTGGTTATTGGCGTATTTGCCGTTTTATTATGTTTTGAAGTTTTTGAACGGTGTTGCGCGGTTGGCTGGGTCTGCTAAGTTTTTGCTGTTGAAGGATAGGGGAAACTGGAAAAAATAAGCCCACCCTTTTCTCTATTTTGCAGCATTCGTGTTTGATTAAAACTAAGTTATTACCATAACTTGTCAACTTTAAGATGGGTAAGATACCCCACCGCGCCGTAGATGGGAATGGACAGAACCTTGGCAATGCTTACGATCGACAATGGAAAAGCGCCGAATCCGAGAAAACCCAAACAGAATAGAAAGAGGCTGTATATTGTTAGAGATTTGAAGTTATGGAAAGTTTCTGTCGTCTTCCACTCCAACCGCGTCCCAGAAAACAACGCCCAAATGAGAAGTGGTGCAAACAGTAAAAGGGCATATTTCTTGTACCATGGTAGACCTCCAATTTCTTTTTGGTTTTTCGCTCTAAAGATTGACGGCAAGTCGGGAAGGAAACAACTGTAAAGAAATATAATTAGGCTCCAAAACGCGGAGTCAAGCGTGTTTGTGTTGAAAAATAAAAAATTAGCGCATACGTAGATAATGCTTGCTGGGAGAATTATCCATTTGAAAACTTTGATTGTCAAGTAGACGTGTTCCGACGTTTCTTCTTTCATTCGTAAAAACGGAAGAGTCGACAACACCTTGCGGTTCAAACTTTTGAAAAAATGCAGCACGAAACCATAAAGAGCTTCATACAAGCCACTAAGCAAACTGTGAATTCTTTTAAGAAATTTATTCAGCTTGGACGATTTCATGAACTGTTGCCACATACTATTTTTTTGGATGCGTTTAGTGGTTTTGCTTATTCTTTTTGTTTATGAAAGGCAAAACTTTCAGATAAATTTTTCATGAAATTGTTGCATATCGCGGGTTAGTAGGTGCGAAGGACTTGCTTTAGAGTTTCTCGGATTCTTTCAATGCATTCTTTTACGTCTTCTTCGGGGATCTGCTTGGAAAGTTCTTTTTCTACTCTGAAAGTGCGGTTGTATTCGTCTATTTTTCTGTTTGTCTGCTCCACGATTTTCTTGATCCAGCCGAGTTTGTCTTCGATTTCGTTTTCAGTGGTCACGAGGCGAAGCTTGTCGCCCATTACGAAAATTTTTCGTTCCCAAAACTGCGTGCTTACTCTGCATTCGCGTTCAAAAATGTCTTGCCAAGCGTGGTCCGGCTGAGCGTTCAAGGGGAGGTCGATTACGTAAGCGTTAGGAAAATAATAATCCCTTTCAACCGTAATTTTGTCCACGTTTATTGGATTGAGAAAATCCACTTTACTAGCGACTTTCACATCTCACCCCTCGAATAAAACTATCTTTTTCCAGTCTTAAAAAACATTCTATTCAGCGCGGATAACTCTCGCAAAGCGCGCCTTTTTTTTAAAAGAAATCACGATTGCCAAAAGTGTTACCGCTATTGCCAGTAGCAGAGCCCATGTTGCAGGGTAGAATTCTGGCGCTGCATGTGTGCTTGTTATCTCTACTCTTTTTTTACTGTGGACGTAGGTGAAGTAAATGAACGTGCATGTTGTTTCAGTGACATTGCGTTGCACTAGTTCACCATTAACTTTCACTGCTCACTGATTGTGGTCATCACACCACATAAGACCAAGCGGAATCATCACTCGACAAAAGCCTACAGTGCCGTTCGTGCCTTCCACGTCAAAACTGAGCGTTTTGTTGACGGGGACAAAGTCTAAATTTGTTACGATTGAAGGGCTTATAACTTCTACGTAAAAGGTTCCGTTGTTCCACGTGCCTGCGTTGAAAACAATTATGGGCGCGTTTACTGGTTGAATGTTAGGAGTGAAGATAAGTCGCCAACGAGGATAATGCAAACTAAACAGAAAAACTGTACCCTCCTCATCTCTTACCATGTTAAACTATCTTTCATGTGGCTTAATTATTTTTTGGAGTGAAGTTCTTCTTTCACAGTTAAGTTCTTATAGCCTTTGCTGGTTATTGTTCAAGGCAAAAAGTATTTAAAAACGAGTCGACGGTTAGAAGCGTCACGGAGCGTATCAAACCAGTGGCGAGAAAAGCGCGAATACGGTTAACAAGTTCAGATTACACGAAACTGGAAGAAGTATGCAGCGAACTCAGGGCTATCGCTGAAAAAACAGGCGTAAAAATCACCGGACCGATTCCTCTGCCCACAAAAAAGCTTAAGGTGCCTGTTCTCAAGTCTCCATGCGGCGAAGGCACACAAACATGGGACAAGTGGGAGATGCGGATTCACAAGCGCTTAATTGACATCGACGCCGAAGACCGCGTGATGCGGCGAATCATGCGCATCCGTGTGCCCGAAGAAGTTTACGTAAGCATCGAGTTAATGTAGTTTTTTAGTTCAAACGAAGAGAATTGTAAAAAACATAAGACCAATCGAAACAGAAAACGCTAAAGCCCAAACAAGTTTATTCCACCCAAAAACCTTGAAGCCATCCATGATGCCAAAAGGGATAAGGTTGAACACGGCGAGGAAGGCGTTAATGAAAGCGGTATAAGTAGTTATGGAAAAAATTAATGGGTCCAACGTAAGGAAGGCAATGATGCCGAGAATTGCGGCGAGGGTGATGTTGGTTAACGGTCCGGCGATGGCTGTTTTTCCCATGATTTTTCGGTCGACAAAACCGCCAGCAATCATCACGGCGCCGGGCGAGATTATTTTGAACAGTGGCGAGATTATGGAGATTAGTGTGATGACGGCGCCCCACAGTGTTAGGCGGAATTCTGCCCAGAGACGGTAATGTTGAGCGGCGATTTTGTGAGCAAGTTCGTGTAGGAGAAATGACGCGGTAAACAGTGCCGCTAGAATTAGAGCCGTGGAAATTTGGCTGTTGAATTCCAGCATGATGGAAAGCCCCACCGCCAAAACTAACGCTGTGCCGATGAGTAGGTGTTGTAGTTCTGTTTTGCTGAAGGTGACGAGTTTGGTTTTTCCGACAGGTAGCATGGGCTGAAACGTAACTGTGTGTTCGTAGGCATCTTGGTTTTCTCGTTGAGTGAACACGGGCGATGGTGGTTGTGGCGTTTTTGCTTTCCATTGTTCGGGGCAGTTGTGATTTTCTGGAAGTCGGTGCTCGGCGCAGAAGTAACCGTTGCAGTAGGGGCAACGGAAGGGCATGTAGGTTTCGACGTTGCACTGCTGGCATTTCAAATCTTTTTCACGTGGTTGGTGTTTGATGGCAGTTTTGAATTATAAACGTTCTGCTTACATGTGGGGGTAAGGATTTTATGGAAAAGTATATTTGTGCGTGTTTTGTCTTGAGCGTAGAGCAACACGGGTGTGTTAGTGATTGCCTATTACTGACCCGATTAAGAAAACCATCGCACAGAAGCGGAGGCTTTATTTCAAAATCTGCCGTGTATGTGGCGTAAGGAACGCTTCTTCTGCAATAAAATGTCGAAAATGTCACAGCAAGAATTTACGATGGAAGAAGCGGGAAATCGTCAAGTAATCATCTTTCCTCATTCACCATATTCTTTCTTCATATGCACCAATTCTCCTTCTTCGTTTCAAAGGGCATGTTTTTGCTGAAAAAGCGTGATGCTTAAGTGCTTATATAACGCTTTATCGTTATTCTACAACCTCACATTCACCTCTTTGGAGAAAACCGTCATGACCAACGAGGAACCTAGAATCGGCGTTTACATCTGCCACTGCGGAGGTAACATCAGCGACACCGTGGACGTTGAAAAAGTCCGCGAAGCCGTGTCCAAACTCGACGGTGTCACGGTTGCCGTAAACTACGAATACGTCTGCAGTGACCCGGGACAAGAAATGATAGTGAAAGGCATAAAAGAGAATGGCTTGAACCGCATCGTAGTCGCCTCATGCTCTCCCCGTATGCACTTGGACACTTTTAGACGCACGGTCCAATCCGCCGGGTTGAACCCGTACTATTTTGAGATGGTGAACCTTCGCGAGCAAGTCAGTTGGGTGCATAGCGACAAAGAAAAAGCCACAATCAAAGCCATAGACCTTGTCCGAGGCGCCGTCAAACGTGCCCGAGAACTGCAGCCGCTCGAGCAGAAATCGATGCCCGTCAAGAAAAGCGTACTAGTCATCGGCGGAGGCGTCGCTGGCATAATGGCGTCCACGGAACTCGCCGATAAAGGCTTCCCAGTTTATCTGGTAGAAAAAAGCCCAAGTATCGGCGGCCACATGGCACAACTCAGCAAAACCTTCCCAACCCTCGACTGCTCACAATGCATCCTCACGCCCAGAATGGTTTACGCCGCTCAGCACCCCAACATCAAAATCTTCACAAACGCCGAAGTCACGGCTATCGAGGGCACCCCAGGCAACTACCGCGCCGTCATCACGAAGCATCCACGGTATGTTGACCCTGCATGCACTGCTTGCGGCGAGTGCGCAAAGAAATGTCCAGTTAAGGTGGCCAGCGAATTCGAAGCAGCGACGCAGCAGAGAAAAGCAATTTACACGCCGTTTAGGCAAGCGGTGCCTCGCACTTATATTATTGACAAAGAGCATTGTTTGTTCTTTCAAAAGGGCATCTGTCGAGTCTGCGAAAAGTTCTGCAAAGCCCACGCTGTCAACTTCGACCAGAAAGACGAAACAATCGAATTAGACGTCGGCGCCATCGTGACCGCGACGGGTTTCGAGCAGATTGACCCGAAAATCTTCGAAGAATACAGTTACGGATTGCACCCCAACATTGTCACGAACCTACAGTTTGAACGCCTAATGCTGCAAGGCTTCCGTCGGCCTTCGGACAACAAGATGCCCAAGAAAGTCGCCTTCGTCCTTTGCGTAGGTAGCCGCATGCTCAACAAAGGCAAAGGCGTGGAGCACTGCTGCAAGATTGGATGCATGGCGGCGATTAAGCAAGCTTTGTTGTTGCAGAAAGCTGTGCCGGATGCTGAGCCGTGGATTTTCTACATTGACATTCGGGCTGACGGTAAGGGGTATGAGGAGTTTTACGCTAAGGCTTTGGATCATCAAGTTAAGTTTGTGAGGGGCAGGGTTTCCGAGATAATTCCGCAACCTGACGGGCAATTGTTGGTTAGGGCAGAAGACACGTTTCTTGGCAGGGACATAGAGGGAACATTCGACCTTGTCATCCTAAGCGCGGGCATAACTCCGCCACTTGGGCTTCCAGAACTTGCCAAGAAAATCGGAGCGTCGGTCGGAGCGGACGGGTTCCTAGTCGAGAGACACTACAAACTCAAACCCGTGGACAGCCAAAAAGAAGGAATATTCGCGTGCGGATGCGTTCTAAGCCCTAAAGACGTCAGAGAGACCACGCTCGAAGCCATGGCAACTGCGTCCCGAGTTGCAACTTTCGTCGGCAAAGGCGAAATTCCAGTGTCACCCGAAATCGCGTACATCATGCCAGAAAAATGCAACAACTGTGGCGTTTGTATGCAGGTTTGTCCAGTCGGCGCGGTTACGAAGACTGACAAGGGATATTCGATTAACCCCGTGTCATGTGTAGGTTGCGGTATCTGCGTGCCCCGTTGTCCCCAAAACGCCATTGAACTCAACCACTGCACGGACGCTCAGTTGATGGCACAGATCGAAGGCGTAAGCCAAGGAGGCGTCTCGCCAAAAATAATCGCGTTCATCGAAGGTGCCACGGCTTACGGGTCTGCGGATTTGGCGGGACAAACACGGACTAACTACACGCCTAACGTGGAAATCATCAGCGTCCCCAGCACGGGACGGGTCGGCTTAAGACACGTGTTGCATGCGTTTGCGTCAGGCGCTGACGGTGTAATCTTCGTCGAGGGCGACGATAGCGTGTTCAAGGAAGACGCGCAGCGGGAGTACGTGAACCAGATGAAGAAAGAACTCCGCAACTACGGCGTCGACTCGCTGAGATTAATGTCCATAGCCACAACACTACCACAGTATGATAAAATAATCAATATTTTCGAGACAACCGCTCAAAGAATCCAGAAAATAGGACCACTAAAACCAGAGGTTAGAGCAAAAATAAAAGAGAAACTAGCCTCTACGACGGCTCAATAAGCGTTCAAGAACCGACACAGCTTGGTCGCTGGCTTTTTTGACTTCTTCACTCATGCCTTGATTGAGATCTGCTTGCTTAGGTTGAATTCCCAGCAAAGCCATCTTCGGGTTTATGGCGTGTTTCAAATAATCCGTTAGCATTGACAACGGCGCGTTGTGCGTGGAAACTGCTAATCCAGCGATTTTTGTTGCAGGGAAAAGCTTGATGACGCCGGGTTTTTCGCCCATTTCAGCGGAGTCTATGATAAGCACGTGGGTGGGGTTGAGCTTTATGATTTTGCTTGTGAAGTTTTCGGGCACGGTTTCGCACGGTATGAGGTTTACGTGGCTTGGCACTTTGCCTTGCAGTTGCCTTACGATTTGTGTGCCCACAGCATCGTCTCCGCGGAGTGGGTTGCCTACGCCAAGAATCGCGATGTTCTTGCTGTGC
>JAWBOF010000003.1:0-16774 GCA_038826685.1 Bathyarchaeia archaeon | reverse complement strand
GCCATTTTGTCTCCTGCGCCAACGCTCCAAACAATCACGATGCTCGCTGCGACAATCTGGGCCACTCCTTCAACTGTAGTTTGCTCTAGAACCGCGAGAAGCCCACCTGAGACACCTAGTATTCCTAGACCCAAGATTATACCAATAAATGAGGGTAGCCTCTCATTCGTGAAATATCGGAATACTAACGATAGAAAAATTATGGGGAAAGCTGCGATTCCGCCATATACGATACCTCTTAAAATGCCCAATAATAATTCTGTGAGAAGTTCATACATGTTTTTCTCTTCCATCATTTGCTTTTGTTTCAGCATTTGTTGATACTTCAGCGTATTTAGACCTTCCCCGCTTGATGTAACCCAACGTTAACAACTTTTTACATTCCAACTTCATATGAGCCTTCATCCATCTTCCCCTTTACCGCCTTTTTTGATTTTACAATTTTGATTAGCATCATGACGATAGGATTTCAGCCAAATGATACAAGTGCATGTCCAGATCCTTTGTTTTCTTCCAAGCATGGTCCAAATTATTGGAAACCAATCTTTGTCCTTTTATTCCAACCATAGTTTTCGTCACACCTTTCAGAAGGAGATCTACTGCGTAGGCTCCAAATTGATTAGCGAGAACTCTGCTGTTCGCGGTTGGTGGTCCTCCTCTTAAAGCGTGCCCAAGAACCGTTAAACGGACATCATAGCCTGTTTGCTTTCTTATTTCATCTCTAATCAGGGAGGAATCCCCTGCCCCTTCCGCCATTACAATTATTTCCGATGTTTTTCCCATTCGGCGTCCATTCTTAAGTTTTTCAGAGATTGCCTGCACGTTAAATTGGATTTCAGGAACCAGAATGACTTCCGCGCCTTCGGCGAAACCCACGGTTAGAGCTAGGAACCCTCTTTTTCGTCCCATAACCTCAACGATGAATACACGCTCATGAGAGGTGGCAGTGTCGCGGATTCGGTCG
Organism: Bathyarchaeia archaeon; assembly: GCA_038826685.1. Classification (GTDB taxonomy): domain Archaea; phylum Thermoproteota; class Bathyarchaeia; order Bathyarchaeales; family SOJC01; genus JABFQO01. Next base: position 15,810 of record JAWBOF010000003.1, on the reverse strand, counting down.
ATTATCGATAGTGCAGTATTGACGGCAGTGTCAAACCCTATAGTGGTGTCTGTGCCAGCGACATCGTTATCTATTGTTGCGGGGACTCCCACAACTGGTATCCCGCAGGCTTTGTGGAGTTCGCTTGCTCCTCTAAAAGATCCATCTCCTCCGATTACGACGAGTCCATTGATTTTGTTAGTTTTTAACGTATGAACTGCTTTCTCAACTCCTTTTTTAGTTTTTATTTCCTCGCATCGTGCGGTTTTTAATATGGTTCCTCCACGATCGATTATTCCGCTAACTGAGCGAATATATAACGAATGAACCTTCCCTTCAATCAGTCCTGCGTAGCCTCTTTCGATTCCAACAACCTTCAGACCATTAAATATTGCAGTTCGAACTACCGAGCGTATTGCAGCGTTCATACCAGGAGCATCGCCACCTGCTGTTATTACGCCGATTTTTTTCACAATTATTCCTCCACCAAAAAATTATTTTTACATTCCCAAAATCCCTTTAACCGCGCGGTGAGCCTCAATGACAGGGGCAGTTGTGTTCACTGCATGGATTTCTAATGAAGTAAGCATTTCTTTGAAGAATTGTCTTCTCAAATTCATCTTCCGCTCATCCTTCACAAGCATGTGAGGGTTGCAAAAGTCGACAGTTTCTAAGTAGCGAGTTGCCTCTTCTGGTGATAACTTGCTGATAACTTTGTTGTCCGTGGGGTCTCGTTTAAGCAATATAGCCTTCTTTAAAGTAGTCATCGGCAGAATCTTTCCCTTGCCAACGACCCACCTAACGTTGACGACTGCTCTGCCTTTCGAATCAAATTCAGCTTTGTCTACAAGTTTTTGGTATTCACCCCAGTTGTCAGCAATATCGGCTTGGATGTAGAAGTTTTTCTCGGAACCGAACGCGAGAGCTTGGTTTGCACTTAAGCGAACGAAGAACCAGTCATCTGAAACGACACGAACGCCCGAAAGTCTAAGAAGACCGTAGGTGTGTGTTGTTTTGCCTGTTCCAGAAGGAGCAATTAGACAGACACCTTGTCCATCAATGTCTGCGCAAGCACCGTGGACTGAATTTATGTCATGGTTATCTTCAAGGATGTCGCTGGCGATGCTTAGGGCTATTGATTTTACCCAACCATAATAGTCTACGTTTATGAGAAAGGCTGTTTTTGAAAGCTGATCAAAGAGCACACGTTGTTTTTCACCTTTTTCTTCAGTAACCACAATTCTTCCATGGGACTTGACATGTGCGGACATTGGGTAGAAGTTTTCTTCCCAGCGTTCCTTTACATACTTTATGTCGGTTAATAGTTTAATGCAACATCCATAGATGTCAGCTCTCTCCTCGTAGAGCAAGCGTTCACTATATTTATTCATTAGCCTGTTTCTTTCATCGATGGATATTTGGGCGACTTCATATTTTGATGATAATGCTGATCACCTCTTCACTCTGCTTCTAACAAACTTTCTTAATTCATCAGCAAAAAAGACTGAACTCGAAACAAGAACTATAGTTAACCAGTCCCAAATCGAAAGCGGAATTGTGCCGAGAGCAACTTGAAATGGGGGCAGGATCGTTGCCAACACCTGTAGAGAAACCGAAGCAGCAATAGCACCAAACAAGTACTTGTTTGTAAACAAGCCCAGCTTGAACACTGACTTGGTTCTTGATCTGCAGTTAAGCGAGTTGAACACTTGGAACATGGCTAATGCGGTGAAACTCAAGGTCTGTGCTCTGATTATGTCTCCGTTACTCCACTCTTTTGAGAATACCCACAGCGTTCCGATCATCATAAATATGCCAACATAGATTGTGTTAATCATGATATTTCGGTTTATTATTTTCTCGGTCGGTTTTCTCGGGGGTTGATCCATAACGTCTTCTTCTTTCGGCTCCATCGCCAATGTAACATCAAGCAATCCATCGGTTACAAGGTTAACCCACAATATTTGAACCGGAGTGAAAATAAGTGGAGCACCAGGTAAAAGAATGAGAGCAGCCAATATCGTGATAATCTCTCCAGTGTTTGTGGCGATCAAGTATTTTACAACTTTTCTTATGTTTTCGAATACTACACGCCCTTCTTCCACTGCATTAACGATGGTGGCAAAATTATCGTCTGTTAAAACCATGTCCGCAGTTTCTTTCGTTACATCGGTCCCGGTGATGCCCATTGCAACGCCAATTTCTGCAGCCTTTAGGGCTGGTGCATCATTGACACCATCGCCGGTCATAGCCACAATATGCCCTTTCCGTCTTAAAGATTCAACAATCCTGTACTTGTGTGCAGGCGATACACGTGCGAATACCGAAGTTTGTTCGATTACAGAATCTAATTCTTCGTCACTCATGCGGTCAAGATCGACCCCTGATAGAACCCTTGACCCTGCTTCAAGTATGCCTACCTCTTTCGCAATAGCCTCTCCTGTAAGCACGTGATCACCCGTTGCCATCACTACTTTTATTCCAGCACTTCTGCAAAGTTGTACTGCAGCCTTCGCTTCAGGTCTAGGTGGATCTATCATCCCTGCGAGACCAACAAAAACCAGCTTGGCGCGTTTGTGTGACAACTCTTCTTTAAAATAATCTACTTTTTCTGTTTCTATTGTTTGATAAGCTATTGCAAGCACTCTCAGTGCTTCACTAGCCATCTGAGTACTAAGTTTCAGGAGGTCTTCCCTTTTTTGTTGCGTTAACTTTTTTGTCTCGCCCGCCTCGAGAATTTCTGAACACATTTCTAAGATGGTTTCAGGCGCACCCTTTACATACGCGCTTAAGCTTTTTTCTGAGGTTTTGTGAAACGTGGCCATGTACCTTTCCTTTGGATTGAATGGGATCTCGTCGACTCGTGGAAACTTTTCTTCTAATTCGTTCTTTTCGAGTTTCGCCTTTGCCGCAACGACAACTAACGCTCCTTCTGTAGGATCACCGAAAATTTCCCAGCGAAATCCCTCTTTGATTTCATGATGCCTTAGCCGAGAGTCGTTGCAGAGGGCACCTATTTGAAGCAACAGACCGACCGCTTTGTCCTTGGCTAGGTCTATTACCTTGCCTTCAACCTCAAAATGTCCTTCTGGAGCATAGCCGACACCAGTAACATTGACCATTCTGTTGTCCACGAATATTCTTTGCACCGTCATCTGATTTGTTGTAAGCGTTCCAGTTTTGTCTGTACAAATCGCCGTTGCAGACCCTAAAGTGTCAACTGCTTGCAGTTTTCTAATTATAGCATTGCGTTTAGCCATTCTGTTTACGCCAACTGCCAATGTAATTGTCATAACCGCCGGCAACCCTTCTGGAATGGCGGAAACCGCGGCTGCCAAGGCGAATAGAAATGTTTCGTAGAACTCAAACCCACGTAGAAGACTTATCGCTAGCACTATGCCGCTTGCGAAAAGTGCGAATAGTCCAAGTTTTCTGCTTAGGTCTATTGTTCGCTTTTGAATTGGAGTTTCAGCTTTTTCAGTCTCTTTTATTAGGCTGGCGATTTTTCCTATTTCTGTCTTCATTCCGGTGGCTATGACGACTCCTTTCCCTCTTCCTTGGGTTACTATTGTGCCTGAGAAAGCAATGTTCTTTCTATCCGCCACCGACAATTCTACGCTTAAAGGCTCAGTTGTTTTTCTTACTGGTGATGATTCGCCGGTTAGCATAGACTCGTCTATTTCGAGGTTTATGGCCTCAAAAATGCGAATATCAGCGGGAACTTTGTCTCCAGAATCCAGAAGTATTATGTCTCCTGGAACTATTTCTCTCGTCTTAACACGCATTTCAAGGCAACCACCAGCTTCTGGGCAGTTTCGAATTACCTCTGCTTCAGGGGCTGCCATTGTTTTCAAGGCTTGAAGAGCGGCTTCTGCCTTGTACTCTTGGAAAAATCCTATTGACGTGTTGAAGACTATAACAATAACAACGACCAGCGTGTCAATCGTCTTTCCAGCAAGTAACGAAATTAACGCTGCAGCAAAGAGCACAGCGATTAATGGGTTTTTGAGTTGATGGATAAGTAAAGCCAATTTGGTCATTCTTTTTTCTTCTACTAATTCGTTAGCCCCATGCTCGCCTAGTCTCTTCTCTGCTTCGGCGTTTGTTAAGCCTCTTTCGCTTGTACCAAGATTTCTGAATACTTCTTCAACCTTTTGGGCATGCCAAGTGTTTTCTTTGGACAAATTGTCACAACCTCTGAAATTTTTCCCTCTGTTACTATTAGCAGTTACTCGTAACCTTAACTGTTAACAGTTAAAATAGTTTTATCAATTTGTTCTCGTTGCTGACGGTTTTTTTACCCCTGCAAATTGCAGTGTTTAGTGATAGCAGCGATTATTTTCATCCGTCATATGGCGGATGAGGAAATTTTAGTGACTAGAAAAGATTGACGAGTCAAACAAGGAAGCATTAGTGTTCCGTCGCCTTTCTTAAAAATGACGGTGAAACGGTATAGGTTAAGAATAATAGTTGCTATTTGTAATCAGGTTTAGAAAGATGAAAATCAACAGCCACTGAAATCTTGATGGGATATATTATGTCAAAAATAACCAAAATAAAAGCTAGGGAAATACTGGATTCAAACGGTAACCCCACTGTTGAAGTTGACGTGTTTACAGAACGGGGAGTGTCAAGAGCCTCTGTGCCTTCTGGTGAAAGCGTTGGCAAGCATGAAGCCTTAGAGTTAAGGGACAACGAAAGACGTTTTCTTGGAAGAGGGGTCTTAAAGGCTGTTAGCAATGCTGAAAACACTATAGCAAGAAAAGTCGTCGGAATGGATTGCACAGAACAAAAAGAAATAGATGAATTGATGATACAGTTGGATGGAACCTCGAATAAGTCAAACTTGGGAGCTAATGCTATTCTCGCTGTCAGCATGGCGGTCTGTAAGGCTGGGGCACTAGAGTTTAATCTGCCTCTGTATAGATACATCGCTAATTTTGTTGATTCCGATGCTACATGTTTGCCAATCCCTTTTGTAAACGTAATCAATAGTGGAGCTCACGCGGGTATACAGAACGATTTCCAAGAATACATGATAGTTCCTTTTGGGGCTAGAGCCTTCTCGGAGGCTTTGAGAATGTGCGCAGAGACTTATCACGCTCTAAAGAAAAACCTTGAGCAGAAGTTCGATGCTTCTGCCATACAAGTAGGAGATGAAGGAGGTTTTGTCCCTCCCTCAAAAAATGCTCAGGAAAAACTTGAATTTCTCTTAGAGGCTGCAGAGGAACTTGGCTACAATAACGAAATTGCTCTCGCAATAGACGCCGCGGCATCGGAATTTTACCATAATGGCCAATACAGAGTCATGGAAAAAGAATACTCTTCTGCAGAACTGACAGATTTTTACTACGAGCTATGCAAAAAGTACAAGATAATCTCCATCGAAGATGGCTTAAGCGAAGACGATTGGGACGGCTGGGTTCAGCTAAATTCAAAATTGGGAAATATGATCCAGCTTGTAGGCGATGATCTTCTGGTAACCAACCCTGAGAGAATAGAGAAAGCGATAAGATTAGATGCTTGTAACGCTTTACTCGTGAAACCGAATCAAATCGGAACAGTCACAGAAGCCTTGAATGCTTTCAAATTGGCTAAAAAAACCGGATGGAATTCTATCGTCTCTCATAGATCGGGAAGCACTGAAGAAACCTTTTTCGCAGATTTTGTTGTAGGGTTAAATGCAGGACAGTTCAAATATGGAGCACCAGCGAGAAGCGAGAGAACCGCCAACTACAACCAACTACTTAGGATAGAAGAAGAATTGGGAAGAAAAGCAAACTACTCCAAAGCGCTACCATTTAGAGGACGTTTACAATGACTTTGTAACCATCTTGAGGAAGAGTTAGAGTTAACAAGAAACAAACCCAATCTACTGCAAACTTTTTTTTGTGATTTGTTATTCTTCGCTTGCCAAGACTGCAATGTAATCTGCCGTGTCAGCGCACATGTCGGCTGCTTGCTCCATAAATTCCAGCAAGTTGTCCAGTATTAGAAGCGTTCCAGCATCAGTCTGTCGGGGAGTATTTAATGAACAGTTTTTTGGTCTCCTGGCGGAAGAGTGTATGCTACGGAATCGGCTGCTGCTTTAAGAGTGTCAAATGTAGGTTCCACGTATTGTCCGTTTGCTGGGTTCAGCACTTTTCCATATGGAATGTTGTTTTGGACTGCGTAGGAAAGTTCGACATAACCGATTGAGTATTGATTCTGCTGGACTGCCACCGCTACGCCGGAGTTGCCTTTTCCTCCGTCGGTTTCTTCAGGCCAGTTAATTGTGTTGCTTGCCCCGTAGGTGTTCTTCCATGCTGCGTTTTCGTCTGAAAGAAAACTCGTGAACACTTTTGTTGTTCCACTGGAATCCGATCTATGGACGACGTAGATCGTTTGGCTTGGCAGGTTAATTGTCGGATTAATCGCTGCTATTCGTGGGTCGTTCCAGTTTGTTATGTTTCGTCTGAAAATGTCCGCTATGACTGCGCCTGTAAAGTTAAGTTTGTACGTTTGGTAGGTTGTAGATGACGACGACACCACCTATGGTTATCGGCAAGTGCAGAACGATAGAGGTCCACTGGTTATTGGGTTGTCAAGTCAAAAAGACTGTCTAGGCTATCGGGTGATTGTGAAATCAGTGGAACGTGTAGCTGATCACGCGGTCAAAATTGCCGAGAACGTGTTGTCATTAAGCGAAAAGGTTGACCCCGCTGTTTTTCAGAAGATTTCGGAGATGAGCTTATTCGCGAGATCGGTATTTAACGACTCGATAGAATCTTTGTTCAAAAAAGACTACATGTTAGCTGACAACATGGTTGCAAAGGCAAAAACAATTGCCTCGATGCAAAACAAAACAATCAACGCCATCGCCAAAAAACTGGAACTAACTGAAATGTCAAACATAAGAATGATAACAGAAAGCATACGAAGAACCGCAGAATACGCAAGCGACATAGCCGAGATTGTTCTCAATTTAAACGTGAACCAAATCACCACCGATTAACAACCCACACCTGTGCCTATGCGAAAATGCTTACGCTGACTTCTTAGCGAATGAAAGAAAAAAGGCATCGAAGATGATATTTACACGCGGTGCTGGGTTCAAATCTTACTCCCCGCACTCTTCACTGAATCCTACACTTTTTTAGGTTGGCGTTTTGTTTGCAGAGACCCTTTTTCCAAAGTCTTTATTTTAAAGCAAGGATAGAATATGCATAGGATTAGTATGTCTTCTTCGGAAAAAAGTCCGATGTTTCTGGAGGAAAAGATGCTCGAGGCTTGTCCAAAGTGTCCCTTGTGCGGCTCTGAAAAAGGCTTCAAATTCTCCGGCTGGGGCGTTACTTATGCCGAGTGCAAAAACTGCGGCGCTACTTGGCTTCTGAATAGCGACGACATGAAACTCGTGAAAGAATCAAAGGACGGCGAAGGCTTTCGCCTAGTCAACAAGGCTTTTCCATACGACTTTTGGCAGAAACTAAGCATCACAAGACAAGAAGAACCCGCACGAGAAGAAATTAAAACCACAAAAAAGGCCGTCGAAGAGACCGCTGAAAAACGTGAGTTAGAAAAAACAAGCGCAAGAGATGCGGTTCTTTACGTGTTTATTGCCGCGTTCTTGATATTGATGAGTGCGTTCGGCATGCTGTCTTTTTTTGTTTACTCTTCTCTTGGGGTTCTAGAGTTCCAGATTATTCTGCTCTTCAGCATTTTATTCTTCACCCTTATCGTAATAGGCGTTTGTTCAGTACTTGTGGTCAACTGGGCTGTTCGCGACGAGAAAGAAATAAGAAACCTTAAAAACCAGATTAGAAAACTGCGAAGAAAGATAATCAAAAAAGAATAATGTTTCATCTATTAGACACCGTTGCCTGGTTTTTCTGTGTTTCCAGAACGGGAAAGGCTGATGAGTTAGCCTGTTTGTGTTAATTCTCTTCTTTTTGTTGTGTGTGCAAAACTTATTCTGAATCCGACTTGCAAATACATACGATTCATACTCCAAGTTCATACTTGTTAAATATCGTAGCCTCACAAATTTTGAATTCGACATGGAGGCTATCGTATAATGATGAAAAACAAAGCAACCATGAAAAACAACTACTTCATCGAAGTTAAAGTGCCTTCTGGCTGCGAAGGATGGCAAAACGTTGTGAACGATAAAATGAGCCAAGCATTGGAAAAACTAAAAATCGTCGTTGAGGAACTCGGCGGCAAAGTATACATCAGATACTAAGCCTACTTAATAAGAACCAGATTACTCTCGTCTTGTTACGATGCGCCTTATCAAGCCTAGTGAACGCATATCTATGAAAACGTGCAAAGATGATTCTGCATGAAAAAGACTGTTAAAAAATCCGTGAGATGAAGCGCGAAAATGGTATCAAAAACGGCCAAGAGGGCAATGGACTTATTCGATTCAGGGTATAATTGTGCCGAATCAGTATTACTTGCCTTAAGCGAGAACCTTGCACAGAAAAGCACGAATATTCCTCGCATCGCAACAGGGTTCGGCGGTGGAGTTGGACGATTTGGAAGCATTTGCGGCGCTTTGAGCGGCGCTGTTATGGCAATGGGTTTACTTGGAGGCTGCGATAAGCCTAACGAAAAGGAAAAACGCATTGCCGTTTACAAACAAGTGCTAAGGATGATTGAGGATTTTGAGAAAGAATTCGGCAGTAGTCACTGTAGAACGCTTACAGGCTGTGACATCCGAACTGAGGATGGGTTGAAAGAATACTATGCCCGAGAAGTTCGAAAAAAGGTTTGCCCAAAATTTGTGGGCTGGTGTGCAGATTATGTTATAAGGGGCCACGCCGTTGTTTGAGGATCGTTTGGGGTTTCGGTTTCTTCAGCGCTCCGTCGAAACCACGGTTTCTTATTTGGTTTGCTTTTTCTTGGGGTAGATTGAAAATAAATTGCCAAATTCAACATTCTTCGTGGTAATAGTCATTCAAAAAATTAAAGTAAGGTGCTTAACACCAACTATGCGCAGAGAAAATGCCTCGGTAAGGAACGCGTTGATATGTTGCCTGAAACTTACATAGCGGCGTTTTTGAGTGCGTGTTTAAGTGTTTTTTACGTTGTGAACTTATACAACCTTGTGAGAAGCCGTAGACGAAAAGAACCATCACCTTTTCCCATTAGCCAAGAGACTTCTGAGACTATGCAGCCTCCACGGGATTTCCTTGTTTTGGTGGCCTTTGGTACGTTAATCTTCTGGTTAAAATCATTCCTTTATCCCGTTCTTGTTTTTACAGACACCATTCGATACTTGGATAATTCCTTTTTAACGTCGAGGTTTTTCTCTAGTGTTTTTGTACAAGTTTTGGGCGTGGTTTTATCGTCGGTTGGCTATTTTATTTTTACGTGGAGCGTGATTGCAAGGGAGCGATATTCAACTGCGTGGGAGATGTCGGCAAATCATAAGTTGGTCACTTGGGGACCGTATCGTTATGTTCGGCATCCTTCTTATCTTGCGTATTTCGTTTTGTTCTTTGGGTTGTTTTTTATTTGGCCAACGTGGACATCCTTGCTTCCTTTAGTGGCGATTCCGGGTTACGTGCGGGTTGCTGAGGCGGAGGAGAAGATGTTGATTCATAGGTTTGGTGACGATTACTTAGTGTATCAAAAAGAGGTTGGGCAGTTTTTCCCGAGGTTTGGGAAGGATAAAGTTGGACTACATGAATAAGATGCGTGGAATTTGCGTTTTTTCTTTTGTAGTCGGAATCTGAATTAGTGATACTAACAGTTAGTATAGACAGTTCACAAAACACTTATACCCAAAATCGCAACTCGTCTTTCATGCAAAAAGAACAAGAAACAAACGAAAACAACACCGTGAACCCCAAGAAAATCGTGGGAACAATTATGCTTTTAGGCTTAGTTGTAGGGTTGCTCGCTGGAATTGTGCTGGGTTATCAATTGTATCAGGTTGTTTCTATTAAGCTAGGTTTTTGGGAGGGGAAAGTTGAAGCCACGCACATTGTTGTTCTTACGTTGAGACATCAAATCCAAAGCAGTGACAAGATAAGAACCACTATAATTCTTGGAAACACGGGACAGGACACTGTCCTTTGCAACTTTACAGCGTATTATAAAGGCAGTCTCAATGAACACCTTGCAGTGTACTCCTTCAACGCTACCATAGACGCCGACGAAACATACCGACGCGATTTTACAGTAACCCCGATAAACGTAAGTCAATGGGCCGGAACCGACCTTAGCATATTCGAATACTAACCTAAGCGTTTAGCTTCTATGACGACTATTGTTTCAAAATCAGCTTTCTTTTCAGCAATCACTCTTGCAACAAAGCCTTCATCAACAAGCATACGCAGGCTCTGCTCCACATTTGACAAGGTTGACTGAACCATAAGGATCCTTCCGTTTTTTCTCAAATGTTTAGATGCCTTCCGAATGAAACGATCGATGACTTTTCTTCCGTTTTTTCCTCCTGCCCACGCCTTTGCTTCCAGATCGTGTTCTTCCCATTTTTCCGAGGGCAGGTATGGTGCGTTGAAGAGGATTATGTCGAATTGCTCGTTCTGTTTTATCGCCTCGAATAAATCTCCATGCCGTACTTCTATTTTGTCGGCAACATTATTCAAATCAGCGTTTAATCTTGCGCACTGAATGGCTAATGGATTTGTATCTACGGCTATCACTTTTTTTGCCTTTTTTGCTGCCAACACAGCGAGAATGCCGCAGCCAGTGCCTACGTCTAAAACCAAATCACCGTCATTAACAACTAGGTTTTCGGCTAGGAGAAAACTATCCTCGGCAGGTGTGTATACGCCCCTGGGCACTTCGAAAACAAAATCGTTGAAGAACACTTTTCTATTTTGCAAGTTCATCGGTTAAGGCTCCAAAATCTTCAGGCGCGAGTTCCCGAACTCGTTTGTCATGGAAAAGAAGCGAATCAGCAAGTTCTTTCTTCTCTCCATGTTTGCTGAGAAAACCTTGAACTGCATTTCGCACCTTTTTGTTTCTCTGTGTGAAGAGTGTTCTTACGAGTTCATGGAAAGTTTCCTCGTTTTTTGGTTGAAATGGCGGAGTTTTTCGAGGTTTGAGGCGTATAATCCGCGCGTCAACATTCGGGGGCGGATAGAATGCCTCTTTGGGCACGAGGTCTAAACGTTCTACTTCTGCACGGTAATATGTTTCAACGGTCAAGCGGCTATAATCTTTACTACCCACTTGTGCCACTAGGCGTTCAGCGAACTCTTTTTGAAAAGTCAAAACCGCACAGTCAAAAGTTTTTTTCAAAAGCCAGAAGAGGATGGGCGAGGAAATGTGAAATGGCGGGTTGGAGACAACTTTATTGAAGGCGGGAATTTCTGCCTTGAGCACGTCGCCCTCGATTACAGTAATATTTTCAAAGTTGGCTGTTTCAATTTTCAAAGCTTCGATTAACTTGTGGTCTATTTCAACCGCGATGACCCTTCTGCAAAAAGGAGAGAGCACTTTTGTTAATGCGCCAAAACCAGCCCCGATTTCCAGAACCACATCGTCCTTTGAAAGAGAAGCGTAAAAAGCCATGGTATGCAAGACGCCTTCATCTGTCATGAAATTTTGTCCCAAACGTTTTCTTGGAAAAATTCCGTAACGCCTAAACAGTTGCTTTGTGGCTGTTTTCTTGTTCATTAGGTTTTCACTATGGCGCCCGCGTGAATAAACGGTATTTGCTTTCGCCCTCCAGTTCTTCAAGAACCCTTTTCGCAATTAGTTTTGCAGGGTTCGGGATGTTGGCGCGGATTTGGAGATCATCAAACTTTTCAAAAGGCTTCTTTTCTCTTTCGTTGATTATTTGCCACATGTATTTTTTCCCTATACCAGGGATAAGCTCTATCGCGTGCATACGAGGCGTGATTGCTTGAGCGGTGTTGAAGAAGTTGATGAACCATTTTTCGCGGTTTAAAATTATTTTCTCTACGACGTTTGGGAGTTCCATCTTTGCGGTTGTTGTAAGTTCGTCGTATCCTATCCGCCCCATGATGTAAGTGACTTCTTTCCTCTCCTCCTTACCTACATAGAGTCTGTCCCCAGTTTTGACGATTAATCCTTCCCTTATCGTCGCTTCAAGCAGTGTAAAGTATTCCTCACCTACTAATTGAACTAAGGCTCCCGCTCGGTAACCAGCGCGGGCTGCTGCTCTTCCGTGAGGCAAAAAGTCCAGTACGTACCCGTATTCTTCGTATCTCTTCTCTGTGCTCACTCTCTTTCGTTTGCCTCCACTTGTAAAATTAAATCTTAGTATGTTTATAGAGGTAAAAACTCTTATGGCTTTTTACGGTACTGATTCAAGAGAGACAGTATGGATTCTATCTTTGCGGTTTCGATGATTTTTTTGCCGCCGCCCAAGAAAACACGAATTTCTTCCACACTTTCGGGCATGCAGTTTACTATTTCTATCGCTTCGGTGGGTTCTAACTCAAATTCTTTAACTAGTTTTTGTGTCAGTTTTTCTGCGTTTTCTGCGGTGATTTTTGAAAATTTGGCGGTATAGTCCAGTGTTCGACGTTGGAATTGGTCGAGTTGTTCCTCGTTCAACGATTCTAGCAACTCTTTTGCTTCGGGCAGGGTTAGAAGTTTTTCTTCTTGCGCTTTTTTAGACATTTTTAACCTCCGTCCAAGGTGCCAAATGTTCTGGCCGTACGATTATTTTTCTTGTCGCATCTCCTTGCGTGACATTAACTGCGTAGGCTCTGCCTCGTTTGTCTATCACAATGCCTATTCTCCCATGATATCTACGATGAGGCATACCTTTGTGAATGGTCGGGTTTATTTTTATCAGCACTTTTTCTCCAGGTTGATAGCCACGGAGAAGTTTGCTCAATCCGATTTTGCCTTTTTCACGAGGCTCCTTCCTAAGCAACGACCGGGTACGGCAACGGTATCCCTTTGAACCTTTCATTTTTGTTTCCTCTCGATCACTTCTAATACATCCAACTGTGAGGGAGTGGCTTTTGTGCCCAAGATTTCTGCCACGCTGGGCTTGGTTCTTCCATCATCTCCTGTAACCAGTTCTTTAACGTAGAGGCCGCCTTGGCACCTCACTTTCAACTGTGCACGGTTGGGTGACAACCTTTTTACTTTAGCCTCATATATGTACTTTTCCCGTATTCTATCGGACCTTCTATGTAGCACTCTTTGTGGTGTTTGTTGACGTATGAGAACGCCGTGAAGAGACTTCTCTAAACCCTTCAGTTCATCATCAGAAACTTTTCGGTTAAATTCAACCGTAACTCGGTATGTTTTTTCTATGGCTTCGCCCTTTTTCAAGTGTCTAATTAGGTTCTTATCCGCAAATCTTAGACTGTGCACCTCGACCTTGCCCGCTGCACGTTTGTTTATTGTTTCCTCCAACGTCTTCAGGTCGATAAAGCGTTTTTTTGGTTGTTTTACTTCGATTATGAATGGCCGCCCCTTTCCCAGCATGCGTGCGTCCACGTCCTCTCGTCCTGCACCGTGAAATTCAGCCGCTACACCCTGCGTCATTTCCAGCGTAGGCGCTGCAACGAATTCCTCCACCGATTCCGCGTATGTTTTTCCAGTCCAGTTGCATTTTTTGCAGCCTTTCCCTTTGCATTCTCGGCAGAGCCAACGTGATTGGGATATGCCTCTGACTAGTTTTTTGTATTTGCCAGCGATGTAAAGCGGGTTGATTTGCAGTGCGACTTGCTGAGTGAAGGGATTCACCAGAATAGAGACGTCGGGCTTGTTAAATTCAACCTCCTTACCGGTTAATTTTGAAATTTCTCTGCCGATAACTCGGCTGAAATCGTTCCGCATGTCTTCCCCGAGGTTTAAACCAAACTCTGCTTTAAACTCGTCTTCTCGCTCTTTGATTTCTGCGGGCAATTTTATGCCCACAAGAAACGTAGAAAATTCGTAGTCTGAAAGTAATTTGACTGCTTTTTCTGCAAGTTTTAATGCGTTCGCAGTTTTTTCTTCGCAAAGGTAGCACGGCCTGGCTTTGCCTATGGGTATTTTTTGCTTTTGCAAAATTTGCATTGCCATCGGAAAGGCGCCATTCGTTGCTAGAGTTTTTAATGTCGCAACTCCGGCTTTGTTGTTTGCGAGGATTTTTTCGTGTGCTTTCATCGTTAGAAGCAGTTTTATGGCTTCACCTCGTGTTTGGTTTTCCAAGTTATATCCCAGCAACGCGAATTGTCTTCCTAAGCAACGGTTACAAAGTGGATGTTTTTCGAGAATTTTCTGGGCTTTTTTGAGAATCTCCACCCAACCCCTTCTCTTGACGATTGGTTATGTTTTATGTTTCGTCTATTGGAAACTTCTGTCCTTTCGCGCCTCCAAGAAACGGCATACGCTTGCGTCTCAGCGTTTTCATCATGCGTTTCATCATGGCGTACTGTTTAAGCAGTTCTTTAACTTCCTTTTCCGAAGTGCCCGAGCCTCTGGCTGTGCGTTTAATTCGGGATGGTGAGAATATTTTCGGGTTTTCTCTTTCTTTCGGCGTCATCGACTGAATTATCACTCGCCACGTTTCCAACTTGTCCTGTGCCATTTCCATCGCGTCGTCGGGAATGTTGTAGCCCATGCCGGGGAGCATCTTTAGTAATCGTTTAAAGGGTCCCATGCCCTTTAATGCTTCAAACTGTTCGTACATGTCTGTTAGTGTGAATTTTCCGCTCAAAATTTGTTTGGCTTTTTTTTCTGGAACCTTTATTTCGGCTTCTTTTACTTTCTCCAGTAAGGTTTCCAAGTCGCCCATTCCGAGCAGTCTGCCCACGAATCGTGAGGGCACGAAGGCTTCGATGTCTTCGACCTTTTCTCCTGTGCTGATGAATTTAATGGGTGCGCCCGTTGTGGCAACTGCTGAAAGTGCTCCTCCACCTCTTGCAGAACCGTCGAGTTTAGCGACGAGAATGGAGCCAATCGGTGTGGCTTCGTGAAAGGCTTTGGCTTGCAGTGCGGCTTGTTGTCCGATTGTGCCGTCGATGACTAGCATAACCTCGTCTGGTTTAATCGCCTTTTCCAACTGTTTCATTTCTTCGATGAGACTCTTTTCTTCTTTATGCCTGCCCGATGTGTCCACGATGACAAGGTCTTTGTCCATAAAATTCTTCAAGCCCTCAGAAGCGACCTTCACCGGATCCTTAGCGTTTGCATCGCCATAAGTGGGCACGTTGATTCGATTGGCTAACTGTTGCATCTGTGCGTATGCGCCGGGGCGAAAAGTGTCAGCACAGATTAGGGCGGTTTTTATTCCGCGCTTCTGGAAGTACCGTGCCAATTTTGCAGAGGCGGTTGTTTTACCCGAGCCTTGAATGCCAACTAGCATGAGAATTTTTCTTTTTCCAGGCTCTACTCGCAAAGCCGCGGGTTTTTCTCCGAGAAAACGTGTTAACTCTTCATACACAACCTTAATCACGTGCTCATGACGCGAGACGCCCGGCGGCACTTTCTCCTGCAAAGCACGGTTTTCTATACGTTTTGAGATGTCGAGAACCAACTGCACGTTAACGTCGGCTTGTAACAAGGCGCGCTGAATGTCGAGCACGAGTTCTTTTACTGTTGCTTCGTCAACAACGGGAGCGCGAAAAACCTTCCGCAACGCTTGGTAAAGCGAAGAGCCTAACCGTTCAAGCGCCATATCTGGTGAATCTCCAACACTACAAAACGCACTCGCTTACTTAAATAATATGAGCCTCAGGAAAGAATTGACAATTTTGACCCCGATGGTTTGGCGTGGAAAACTTAAGGGTTTCTAGAAAAAAGCAACACTAACTATTTGGATCATACAGTACACTGGGGAGGATCAAGCGTCGAAACACACAGAAACCAGAAATCCCTCAAAAATGTGCTATGCAGAAACGATAC
>JAWBOF010000002.1:0-18674 GCA_038826685.1 Bathyarchaeia archaeon | reverse complement strand
CGGACAAGGCGTTGGTTCTCTGTCCTCATTGCCGTCAGTTAGTGCATCCGACTTTGGTTGACGAGTGAACACAGAGATGCAACGTATGTTATCTTCTTAAAACAGTTGATGCAAGTATGTGGATAGGATGACATGACGCGGCTTCTTATTGGGTTTAGTCCCGCTTCTGACCATGGTATGGTAAATCTTTTTTAACATCATTTTTGAAATGTCCTTGTTTGTGGAGAGTAGAGTTGGCGTGAGGGTTGAGCGGTTTATCGGTTTGGCTGCAGTTATATTAGGCGTTGGGTTTCTTGTTTTCGCTGTATTTGCAAATTTCTACGCGGGCAAGGCTTATTGGGGGAACGGTTACATTGTTGGTTATGAGTATCCGTTTATGCGTTATGTTGTTGCGTTTTTGGTTACCGGGTCTGTGATGTTAGTGGCTGGTTTGGTTTTGCTTGGCGTTTTGGCTGGGCTGAGGCGGCAAGGTGTTGGAAGAACTAATGCCTAGTGCGTTTAGGATGGTTCCGTGTTAGGGTTTTCTGAAAACGTAGAGTGCCCAGCCCATGGTGTCTCGTCCCCAGCGGAGGTAGACTTCTTTTTCGTGTTTGTGGCGGTTGAGGATTTCAGGCGTGTCTGGGTCTTGGGGGTTTTCTTGGGCGTATTGTGTGATTGCCATCCACGTTAGTGTTTCGTAGTGGTCCCAGTCTTGTTGGCTGCTGACCAAGGTGTAGACGCAAGTTAAGCCTAATGATTCGCCTATCTTTACATTATCGTAGTGCGATTCGGCAAAGTCTTCGCGTTTCATGTTGTCGGCTTTCAAGTATTCTGGGTCGGGTGGCTTGAGCCAGTAGGGTTCGCCTATGATTATTGCGCCGCCGTGCTTGGTCATGGCTTTGAGCGCTTCGAGTGTGCCTTTGTAGCCGTTCCATATCCATGTAGCGCCCATGCACGATGTCAAATCGAAGAGCACGTCTGTGGGTGGCTGGTAGTTTTTGGCGTCTACTTGGATGAATGCCAGCGGTGCGTTTGGGACGCGTTTTTTGGCTTTTTCTTGTGCTTCTTGAGTGAAGTATGGGCTGATGTCCACGCCCACGCCCGTGATTCGGTACAACTCGGCTAGTCTGATTAGGAATTCGCCCTTACCACAAGCGATGTCTAACACGGTGCTGTTTGGTCTTAAGCGGAGCAGGTGGAGGAGGATTTCAAACCTTTCCTTGTTTAAAGGATTACAGTAAACGTGGAGTTTTTCGCGGATACTGTAGTATTTCCAAGTGTCCAAAGCGGTTACTTGTCCCTTTTTGTTTAGCATATTTATGTGGGTTTTTGTTCATATGTCTTTGTGATGAGTTTTCTGGCGCGTTTAGGTCGTTGGTCGAAGGCGTTAATCTTATATCATGTTTTAAGCCAAAGTAGATTATTATGTGGTTGGAGACCATTGGGAAGTTTTTTGTTCATGGGATTTTGTTTATGGCGCTTTTTTGGGTTCTGGTTGTGGGTTGGACGTTTTTGACGTTTGTTCTGGTGAGCGTTGGTTATCTTCTAGGACTTGCGATCGGGTTCGTGCTGTTGTTTTTGGCTGTAGGTTACATAAATAAGACGATAGCAGTTTTCCTTTGGAGGATGAAAGAGGCGTCTAGCATTTGGTATCATTTTTTTCATGGGTTGGTTTTATTTTTGATTTTGATAGGTTTGAATTTTGTGTTTGTGCTTTTGCCGTACTATATAGTTGGTAATGTTGTGCTACATGTGGTTGTGGTTTTTTGGGGTATTTTCTTGGATGGGTTTGTTGGACGTGAGGTAGCTAGTTGGTTCCAGCGTCCGCCAGCGATGCCGAGTGAAGAGTCTATGGGCGAATGAATTCACGATTTGACACGTATGATCCCCTTTGTGCGAGTTCCCCAGAGATGATTTTCTTTTCATTACGAGGTTGGCGAGAATTTCTGGCATTTCTGAGGTGTTTGAAGTTGTGTTCAATACAACATGTTGTATAAGTTTACATCAATTGTGACTCATTATTATTACCTAAGATGAGTATTGTTCAGAAGGTTCTTCACGAGCCTCAACTTGATACGATACTGATGGTTGAAAACGCGATAAAACAGGCTAAAACGTAACCACAAAAAAAGAATTACTCGAAAGCCTACCAAAACAAATTCAGTATCAGACCCCCACGCAGAATACCCAAAGGTTCCAACAAAATCGTCTGTAACGGTCACAAATAATATGGGCTTCACGGGCACTCCCAAACTAAAAAAACTATTAGAAAACAACATCAAACTACAATAGCAAATGTATAGATAAACTCACCCTCCTATCATAGACACTAATTATCGTGTGCGCTTTATCTAACGAAACTGTAATTTTCTGTTCATATTTGGGGTATATTTGGAGCCTAATTGGATCATATATGGAAGAGGGGTCTAACCAGCGCCGAGAAACCCCAAAAACACTCACACACCACAACAACCAAACCAACCACACACCACACCACAAAACTTAACTTACCCCAAACAAAAAAGTGCAACATAGATAAAAATTGATCTCAAAAAAGAAAATAGCCATAACCATAACCGTAATAACCATAATCATAATAAGCATCATCGCAGTCACAAGCTTTTTCGCTTGGCAATACAACGTGGCACTCGGCGAAGTAGAAAACACCGTCAGAAGCTTCATCGGAAAACTAAACATCTACGACGCCACAGGAGCATGGGCACTAACATCCCAAACTTACCGTATCACGTGGCCCGGCGGATTCGCCACATTTAAAGCATTCGTCAACTCACTCAACACCACACAGTGGCATTCAGAAATCCAAAACATAACCAAAAAAACCATCGAAACCAAAAACGAAAAAACAACAGCAAACTTCACGCTAACCGCAAACATAACAGACACTGACCAAGGCACATACACAATCACATGGACCTTCACACTAACCAAAAACAACAACCAATGGCTTATCGACAACTGGAGACCAGAACACTAAAACCCCTTCACCAAAAAAAAACAACAACAAAAAACCACAATCAACGCCTATGCCTCTCATTTCTCGCCTTCCTCGCCTCCCTTTCCCTCCAATCCCTCTTCCGCTGCGTCTCGATGGATTTCGAAGTATAAAACGACGGCTTCGCGTACGACTCTGAACGATATTGACCAACATTTCTGTAAAAAGTTTCATAATCAATCTCACCATTCGAAAGCAAAGAAACTGCCTGATTCAATTGCACCCTAACCTCCTGCGATTTCGCTTTATCCCACAACTCAGAATAAACCAAGTACGCAGCGTGAAATTTGAAGTCAGACGGCCGATCAATTAACAACTTCTCAACTCTTACCTCGCCAGCATCTGCTTCAGGGTTCATAACAATCCTAGCTTAGTTTAGAAGCAATACATCAACTGATAATTAATAAAGGTTTTTTTAATTACGAGAAAACAACATCTTTGCAAAAATGGATTTATCAAGAATCATAACTGCGGCAGATCGGAATTACACCTCAAACTTTGCAGAAGACCGTTGGGGTTTGCTATATTTAGAAAGCTCTGACGCTTTAAGAACTTCTCTTCTTTTTAAAATTTCATCGAATTCTACGAATTCGCCGTTTACAATTTTGAGTTTAGCGTCTATTTCGCCCTTTTCTATTTTTATCACATTGTAAGAATTGCAGAAAAACCCTCTCAATTTCTCGCATGACACACTGCCCGCATGAACCACAAGCATATCCTCAATTTTCCACCTCCATGGCCGATGCCGGTGCCCACACAAAACAAGATTAACTTTCGATTTTATGAGGCTTCTAAGAACATCACCTGCGTCGATGACGGTGATTTGATCGGCTCCTGTGTCGGGAACTGGGACGATGTGATGGTGGATGGCGACGATTTTTGTTTTGTTTTTGTATTTTGCGAGTGTGTGCTCTAGCCATAGGTTTTGTCGATGTCCGATTTCGCCGTCGTCTCGGTCGGGTCTGGCGGAACTAAGCACAATTATTACAGTGTCGTCGATTTCTGTAACTTGGGTGAAGGGGAAGCATTGGCGGAAGAGAAGGTATCCGGTTGAGCGGTAGTCGTGGTTTCCGCTTACGAAGATTGTTTTTTCTGTTTTTAGTTTTTTCAGTTGGTTGATTGCGGTTTCGAATTGTGATTTTAATCCGTCTTCGGTGAGGTCGCCTGTTACTAGCACTGCGTCGGGTTTCATTGTGTTTATTTCTTTTATGGCTTGTTGGAGTGTTTGTTTTTGGAGCATTGGGCCGCAGTGGATGTCGGAGATTTGGATGAGTAGCATTTTTGTTTTCCTCTTTTTGTTTTTATGGTCCTTGAATATAAGTTTGTTTTGTTGTTTGGTGGTGCGGGCGTTTGGGGAATGGTTATATGATGGTAATCTTTTATGGTGAGCCGATGTGGGCGTGTTGAGGGTTGGCGTCTAAATCTCGTGATGTGTGGCGTATTTCGGTTTGCGGTTTGAATTGTGCGGTGTGTGACATTTTTCGAGCGGGGCATGGTGATGTGAAGTTGCGGGATGAGATTGTGGAATGGTTTGGGAAAGAGCGGAATAAAGTTGTCAAGCCTGATCAGGTGCGTTGTGAGGGTTGTAGGGGGCCTCTCGAGGCGCATTGGAGTGAGGATTGTAAGATGATGCTTTGTGCAAAAAATAAGGGGTTTAATTATTGTTTTGAATGTGAGGAATTCCCGTGTGCTTTTGTTAGAGAATTTAGTGAAGATGGCGTTCCGCATCATAAGAAAACAGTGGAAAACGCTAAAAGAATGCGTGAAATCGGCATTGAGGCGTGGGTTGAGGAACAAAAGAGAAAGGGGCAATGTTTGTTCTGCCCTTAACGTCAAATTCTGTTCCTCGGCGTGGTTCTAGACCCTCTTCCATATATGATCCAATTAGGCTCCAAATATACCCCAAATATGTTTAGACTCTTTCTCTGCACACACGCCTTCTCCTAGTCTAGTATCGTTTCTGCATAGCACAATGTTAGCTTAGAGGGGTTTCTGTAAGAACATGCGTCGCAGTAGACTAGACCTTTCTATTAGGCTCCTAATAGTTTGAACAAAAAGTTTTGTTTTATAAGGCGTTTTTCACCTTAGACTAAGATTTATAGCCAAAACAACAATTATTTCTAGAAAAGCGGAGATGTCACAGAAGTGGGCATGACTATCGCTGAAAAAATCCTTGCTTTACACAGTTCTAAACGAAAAGTTGTGGCAGGCGAGTTTGTCGAAGCAAAAATTGATTGGGCAATGGTGCATGAAGAGCTGGGCACACCGAACGGCGTGGCGCGTCTTTTTGAAAGCTTAGGCTATGAAAAGGTTTGGAACCCAAAACGCATCGTAGCCCTGCTTGACCATTGGGTGCCTGCGCCTTCGGTTGATGCCGCGGAAATCCACAAAACTTGTCGTCAATTCGTCAAAAAGTACGGCGTCAGCAACTGGTTCGACATGAATGTGGGTATCTGTCATCAAATCATGCCGGAGCAAGGGTTTGTTTGTCCCGGCGAACTCATAGTAGGCACGGACAGCCACACAACAACTTACGGTGCGTTGGGAGCATTTAGCACGGGAGTGGGCGCCACAGACATGACCATGGTCTTCGCCACTGGAAAACTCTGGTTCAAAGTGCCCGAAACAATCAAATACACAATATCCGGAAAACTCCCAAGATTCATCTCTGGCAAGGATATTATCCTTAGAATTTTGAAAGAAATCGGAACCGACGGCGCTACATACAAGGCTATCGAATATTATGGCTATGCTGTGAAGCAACTGAGCATCGACGGACGTATGACAATCTGCAACATGGGCGTCGAAGCAGGAGCCAAAGCCGCAATAGTTCCACCCGACCAAAAAACGACACGCTACGTGAAGGCAAGAACAAAACGTGCCTTCAAAATAGTCAAAGCCGACAAAAACGCAGAATACGCCGAAACGCGTGACCTCGAAATTTCTAACCTAGAACCCCAAGTCGCGAAACCACCCACCCCAGCCAACAGCGTACCAGTAACCGAAGTAGAAGGCACACCGATCGACGAAGCCTTCATCGGCTCATGCACTGGAGGAAGACTCGAAGACCTCACCATAGCGACAAAACTCTTAAAGGGCAAGAAAACGGCCAAAAACGTTCGCTTCATAGTAATCCCGGCCTCGTACGAAATCTTTTTGGAAGCAGAGAAAAAGGGCATAATAAGAACAATCTTAGAAGCCGGCGGCATCGTCGAATCGCCCACATGTGGACCCTGCACAGGCGGGCACTTGGGACTTTTAGCCGCGGATGAAACCGCCATCGCAACTGTGAGCCGAAATTTTGTGGGTAGAATGGGTAGCCCGAAGGCTAGGGTTTATCTTGCCTCTGCAGCGACGGTGGCGGCGTCGGCGTTGAAGGGCAAAATCACCGACCCAAATACACTTGGGTGAGGCATGATGAAAACCATTGTAAAAGGGAAAACGTGGAAACTCGGTGACGACATAAACACCGACCTAATTCTGCCCGGACCATATCTCACAATGAGAGATACGAAACAAATGATGCAGCACGTGCTTGAAGGCGTGATTCCAGGTTTTGCTGAAAAAATCCAGAAAGGCGAAATCATCGTGGCTGGAAAAAACTTTGGTTCCGGATCAAGCCGCGAGATTGCACCCCTACTTTTGAAGCGTCTGGGCGTCGGCGCAGTGGTTGCAGAATCGTTTGCCCGAATTTTTTTCCGTAATGCAATCAACATCGGCTTGCCTGTTATTGAATGTAAGGGCATCGCAGAAAAAATCAAAGACGGCGACGTTTTGGAAATCAACCTTGAAACTGGCGAAATAAAGAATGTTTCGAGAAAAGAAAATTATGCTGGGACAAGATTGCCCAAGTTTTTGTTGGAAATAATAGAGGCGGGCGGTGCTTTGCAACGGTTGAAAACGCGGTCCGCCCCGTAAAGGTTTTTTGTTCTTATCGTCCTTTCCATGCTGGCTTTCGTTTTTCTGTAAACGCTTTTACGCCTTCTTGCAGGTCTTCGCTCGATGCGACTATACCGAAGCCTTCTCTTTCGAGTGCCAAGGCGGTTTCTAGGTCGGTTTCGAGTCCATTGTCGATGAGGGTTTTTGCCACTTTTAGGGCGACTGGTGCCTTGCTGGCGAGTTCTAACGCAAATTGTCTCGCCGTTGTCATGAGTTGTTCATGCGGCACAACAATGTCCACCAAGCCTATCTGCTCTGCCGTTTTTGCGTCGATGATTTTTCCTGTGAAGACGAGTTCCTTTGCCTTCGCCTTGCCCACCAGCCTTGTCAATCTTTGAGTGCCACCCCAGCCGGGAATCAAGCCAATGTTGATTTCTGTTTGTCCTAAACGGGCTTTTTCAGACGCAATCCGGAAATCGCATGATAAGGCAACTTCGCAGCCGCCTCCTAAAGCAAACCCGTTAATAGCAGCGATTACGGGTTTCTCCAGCTTTTCCAAGGCTTTGCATAGGCGATAGCCGTTCGTTGATAGTTCTCGGGCTTTGAGGGCGTTCATGCCTATCATGGCTTTGATGTCTGCTCCTGCGCTGAATGCTTTTTCGCCTGCACCCGTGAGTATGACTGCGCGGATTGTTTCATCTCTGCTCACGTCGTCAACGCATTGTAGTACTTCGTTTATGAGTTCGGCGCTGAAGGCGTTCAAGGCATCTGGGCGATTAAGCGTGATTGTGGCGATTCCCTCGTTTTTTTCGTAAATTACGTTCTTGAGTTCCATGTTTTTTCACCTTTGCATCATTTTTGTGTCCAGTCGTAAAAGCCCTTTCCTGTCTTGCGTCCTAAAAGCTTGGCGTTCACCATTTGTTTTAGGCCTATTGTGGCGTGGAATTTGGGGTCGATTTCTCGGGTGAGGACGTCGGCGATGGCGAGTGTGGTATCGGCGCCTATGTAGTCCAAGAGCATTAGGGGGCCCATCGGCCAGTTTAAGCCCAGTTTGATGGCTTTGTCGATGTCATCTCTGTCGGCCACGCCTTCCCAGTACAGGGCTATGGCTTCGTTTAACGCGGGGATGAGTATGCGGTTAACGATGAAGCCGGGGCAGTCTTTTTTCACCAGCACAGTTTCTTTGCCCATTTTGTGTGAAACCTCGAGGACTGTGTTGATGGTTTCATCAGTGCTTTTGGCTCCTCTAACAACTTCGACCAGTTTCATCAGTTGTGGAGGGTTGAAAAAATGCATACCGCAGACTTTTTCCGGTCGGCTTGTTACTGAGGCGAGTTCGGTTATGCTGATTGAGGACGTGTTGGATGCGATGATGGCGTGCGGGGGCGCGTGTTGGTCGACTTCTTTGAAGACTTGTCTTTTCAAGTCTGGAATTTCTGGTGCGGCCTCGATAATTAAGTCAGCGTTTTGAACAGCCTCTTTCATGTTAAGAGTTGGATGTATCCTTCCTAAGATTTCGTTAACTTGCTGTTCAGTTAGCGCACCCTTTGCTTGGAATTTTTGTAGACTGGCTTTTATCATGTTCATGCCGTTGTCGAGGAACCTTTGCTCAACATCACGCAGATAAACCTCGTAACCACCAGTTTGAGCGGCAACTTGGCAAATGCCATGCCCCATCAAGCCAGCGCCGAGGACTGCAATTCTTTTAACTTCCATCTTCCTATCTCGCTCCTTTTTCGCAAACAGAAATAGTAAATGCTGCAGTCGCATTTAATTAGGGTTTTCATAGTCGAATTTTGAAATATATCGGGTTTTGGAATGTTGTGTTTTTCCTAACAATCTTATTATGTCGTAATATGCCAGATATTGTATCGGTGAAACTGGATGAAAGGACGCAAGAATGCTGCAGAGGCTAAACTTGCTAGTTTGGCATGGAAACTGAAACTTATTCAAACTTCTGCTGAGGTAACGCGCACGCCTATTACAACGTTAAAGAGTCTGCTTCTTGGTGCTGTTAAGAATGAAACGCCCGTATACGTCGAGAAACTCGAAAAATGTCTCGTCACTTTGGGGAAAACCTACACGGAAGCCTTCACCACAACCTAGGATTCATTTGTGCGTGCCCTTAATCTACTGTATTCTTTATAAGGCATGCCGAGATTAATAGCAAATTTTGTATACCACGGGAGACGTTGACTGCGTTGTTGGAGAAACTTGAAGCCAACGGGTTAATTGCGAATTATAACCGTCTCGCAAAAAGTAAACCTCGAACTTTGCCAGAAAAAGTTTTCATTTGGGACGAAACTCTAAGAGAAGGCGAACAAACGCCTGCTGTTTTTTTGACGACTGCAGAGAAGATTAACTTGGCAAAGATTCTGGATGAAGTCGGCGTGACGGTTATTGTTGCTGGTTATCCAGCGATTTCTGAGGAAGAACGAAAGACTGTTCGTCGTATTACAAACCAAGATTTTACACAAGCAAGCCTCGCTGCACCCGCGCGGATTACCCGAAGCGATGTTGATGCTTGTTTAGGGGCGGGTGTGCGGGAGATTCCTGTTTTTACGGCGTTCAACGATCTTCACTTAAAATATCGTTTGAAGATGTCGCGAGAACAGGTTTTGGAGAAAACCGTTGACACGATCGAGTACGCAAAGAAACATGGAGTCGTGGTGGATTTCGTTTTAGAAGATGCCTCGCGAACACCCATAGAAGACATAATAAAAATTTGTACGGCAGCGGTTAAGGCAGGTGCGGAGAAGGTAGCATTAGCGGATACCGTGGGTTTTTTGCGTCCGTTGAGTATGAAATTTTTGGTGGCCACGGTGCGTGACGAGTTGGCACGGTTGTCGAAGAAGAAAGTACCCTTGTCAGTGCATTGTCACAACGATTTCGGCTTGGCAACGGCGAACACTTTGGCAGCGGTAGAAGAAGGCGTAACGTTTCCGCAGACATGTGTAGCAGGTTTTGGGGAACGAGCCGGAAATGCACCCTTGGAGGAAGTTGTGATGGCACTGGAAATGCTGTACGGCGTGAAAACAGGAATAAAGACGGAAAAATTGTTCGAATTAGCACGGACCACAGAGAAGTATTTCGGGATTCCGATACCCGTGCACAAACCGATTGTGGGCGACAACGCGTTCTCACACGAGTCGGGCATTCACGTTCATGGTATGCTGGTGCATCCTTTGTCTTATGAGCCAATCCCGCCCGCACTGGTCGGCAGAGAAACCAAGTTTCACTTGGGCAAACAAACGGGCAAGCACCTAGTCGAAGAACGACTAAAGTCGGCAGGAATCAACGCCACGCCCGAACAGATACGAGAGATAGTGAATGAAATAAAACAAATGCAAGAAAACCGCGACAAGGGCGAGGTGCAGTTGATTTTGCATCAGATTAAGAGTTACATGCGGGAGATGCGGAAGGGAATCACGGATCAAGACTTCTGGAACATAGTGCGCAAAGTCACGGGACAAAAACCAAGACTAGACCAACGATGAACATTCTATTAGAGCACAAAAATATTAACGTTAGACGCTCTTTCTGGGAACACGCACGTCTTTTCCTAGTCTAGTATCGTTTCTGCATAGCACAATGTTGGCGGGCTTCGTCTTCTATGTGAGCGTACAGCAGTAGACTAGACCTTTCTATTAGGTTTAGGGAGAAGAATGAGAGAAAATACTGTTTTTGGTCATTAGAGAATTGGGCATACAAAAAACTAGCGGGAGGTTATTTGTTTTGTTCTTGCGTTTTTTGATTCTTATAGAACGTGTAATATTTCTCGTAAGCTTCTTCTTTGACAAACCACCGCACAATTATCCCGGCAAAGAACGCTAACAGAAAAGTCACTACCACGTAAAGGGCACGCGGTGAAACGATGTAAACAAAAATGCGAATAAATCTTTCGTGGATGAAAGGAAGAAACAGAAAACTTGCAGCCCAAATTGTCACAAAAACTATTGTACTCTTAACAAACGCTTCTTTCTCAGCGCGGTTGTTCGCGAGCGTTTCGATTTCTCGTTCAGTCAACGGTCTAGCCTGGCCACTTTCAGACATAATTCCACGGCATCAATACAAATAAGCAAAGAAAGAAAAGGTTTATGGCGACTGGACCTTGGTTCAGAAAAATAGAGATACGAACTCAATTATTTACCGGTAATAGTAATGGGTAGCCATGCTTACTTTTAACATGACTTCACACGACGTCGTAAGGAAGAGTTTCTCTAAAAAACATATTAGAGTTTAACCGTGAAATGGCTCACAAAACAAATTGTCTGCATAAAAATAAGGAAAAAAAGAAAAATTGCGTAGGGTTGCTATGGACCTTTCTTCGTGATCTCCTTAATTACGCCTGCTGCAACCGTGGTGCCCATGTCCCGGACGGCGAATCGTCCAAGTTCTGGGAAGTCGGTATAGGCTTCCACTGCAATTGGATGTAATGGTTCCATGCGCACAACAGCACCGTCTCCAGTCTTCAGAAACGCGGGTTTCTCCTCGACCGCTTGGCCAGTTCTGGGGTCAAGCTTTCGGATTAGCTCGGTAAATCGGCATGCAATCTGCCCAGTGTGATAGTGCAGTACCGGAGTGTAGCCTGCGGCGATGGCGGTTGGGTGGTAGATGACGATGATTTGCCCGATAAATTCTTTAGCGACAGTAGGTGGGTTGTCGATGGGGCCCATGACTTCGCCACGTTTGATGTCGGTTTTGGCGATGCCTCTTACGTTGAAGCCGATGTTGTCTCCTGGTTCTGCCTTGGGCACGCGGACATGGTGGGTTTCGATGGTTTTAACTTCGCCGGTCTTGCCTGAAGGCATGAAAATAACTTGTTGTCCCTCTTTCAAAACGCCTGTCTCAACTCTGCCAACTGGGACAGTGCCGATGCCGGTGATCGTGTACACGTCTTGTATTGGCACACGCAACGGTTTATTCAATGTTTTCGGTGGCACTTCGAATACGTCTAATGCTTCATAAAGCGTTGGTCCCTTGTACCATGGCATTTTGTCGCTCTTTTTCGTAAGGTTGTCGCCCGTCCACCCAGAGGTAGGCACGAACGGGATTTTGTCTACTTTAAAGCCTACCATCTTTAGCATGCGGGAGATTTCGTTCTTGACTTCGTTGTATCTTTCTTCGCTCCAATTGACCGAAACGTCGTCCATCTTGTTAACAGCGACTACCAATTGGTGAACACCCAAGGTGAAGGCGAGGAAAGCATGTTCTCTTGTTTGTCCGCCTGGACCAATGCCTGCTTCGAATTCGCCTCGTTTGGCTGAAACAAAGAGTATCGCAGCGTCGGCTTGGCTTGCGCCAGTAACCATGTTCTTTACGAAGTCCCTGTGACCTGGAGCATCGATGACGGTGAAGAAGTATTTGGGTGTCTCGAACCGCAGAAACCTTAAGTCAATGGTTACGCCTCTTTCTCGTTCTTCTTTCAAGTTGTCAAGTACCCATGCGTACTTGAAGGTTTCTTTGCCCAGTTGTTTGCCAAGTTCTTCGAGTTCCTTGAGTTTTCGGTCGTCGACTACGCCTGCTTGGTAGAGCATGTGGCCGGTTGTCGTTGATTTTCCGTGGTCTACGTGGCCGATGATGATTAGGTTTAAGTGTGGTTTTTCTGGTTTGCTCATTTCCTATTTCTCCATATGTTTTTTCTTAACGGATTTCCTCCATTTGTGGTGAAATTCGTTAAACCTTCAGTCTTTTCAGTTATTTTAAGTTTATCTTCAAGAAAACCCGAAAAAGCCTATGCAACGTTCTCAAAACAGATATTAACTGACAACAAAAAATTATGATTTGAGGATATCGTCTTCATGCCGACCAACCTGCCTGCGGAAGCAAAAAAGAAGTGGGACGAAGTCGCATCAGCAAGAAACACGAACGAAAAAATCCAACTGCTACAGGAATTTCTAGGCCTAATCCCAAAACACAAGGGCACAGAAAAACTTCAAAAACAAGTAAAAAGACAAATCGCCACTCTACGCAGGGAGGTTGAAGAAAAGAAAAGAAGCAAAATTAGCAAAAGCGGACCAAAGTTTTTCATGGAAAAAGAAGGCGCAGCGCAGATAATTATTTTGGGACCCACGAAAGTTGGCAGAAGTAGCCTTCTAGCAGCCATAACCAACGCAAAAGTGGAAATCTCAGATTACCCCTTCACCACACGCGAACCAGTGCCGGGGATGTTTCCCTTCGAAGACATACAATTCCAAATTATCGAGGCCCCGCCGCTGGTGAAAGGCGCCGCAGACGGTGAAGGCTTGGGAACGCAGGTCTTGGGGTTAGCTCGCAATGCTGACGGGTTAATCTTGATGGTGGACGCATCGCAAAATCCGTCTGCGCAGTTGTCTATAATTTTTAAGGAATTGGAAGCGGCTAGGATATTTTTTCAGAAGCCTCGTGGCCGTGTGGATATTGAACGCAAATTTCGCGGCGCTGGGTTACGCGTATTTCTGCTGGGTCGCTTGGTCGACTGTAGCCTCAAGGATGTTGAGGAGTTGTTGAGGAGTTATCGTGTCGTGGATGCTGTTGTGCGGATACAGGGCGAGGCTACACTTGACGATGTCGAGGAGGCCATTTTTGAAGCCAACGTTTATCGCCCCGCCATTGTAGTAGTCAACAAAATGGACCTTGCTGGTGCTGAAACAAAATTTGAGGAACTAAAACGTTTCGTGAACGGCCGTGTAAAAGTGATACCAGTATCATGTAAAACTGGACTGGGCTTCGAATCTTTGGGTAGGCAGTTGTTTGATGCTTTGGGGATTATGCGCGTTTACACGAAAGAACCTTCTGCCAAGAAACACTCGCCCAAGCCTTTCATTCTTAAACGTGGCGCCACCATACAAGACTTGGCACGGCTGATTCACAGCGACTTTTACACCCAGTTTTCTTATGCAAGAGTTTGGTCTAAACGCCTTGTTTTTAGTCCGCAAAAGGTTGGGCTTCCTTTTGTTCTTGACGACGGGGACGTTGTGGAAATACATGCAAAATAGGCTTTTGTGAATGTTTTTTAACGGTTTGCCATCGCTACTCGTTCCATCTCGTACCTTTTTGAGACAGCGTGGCTTTTGATGTCTTTATTTGCGGCAAGTATTAGTTCTTCTGCAAGAATTTCTTCTAAAGGTTGCGGGTTACTGAATGCTTTTTGGCGCGCACCTTCGCACAACAATCTAAGTGCCAAGTCTACTCTACGTTGGGGCGAGATGTCCACAGACATGTGGTAAACGATTCCGCCAAAACTGATTCTCGTGGTGTCTTCGCACGGTGCCGAGTTTTCTACCGCTCGCACAAGCACCTCTATTGGGTTTCTCCCTGTGCGTAAGTTGATAATTTCGAACACGTTTTTGACGACGTTTATTGCTCTAGCTTTTTTCGCCGCGTTTTTTCCCGGACGCATAAGATTATTTGCGAGTCGTTCGACGATGTTGACTTCTGATTTGTGGAATCTCCCATGCTCATGTCTTCCCATGCTGTGGGGCACATAAACTGGGCGTAGGCTAACATACCGTTTCAGCCCAACATCTTGCACTTCAACGTCCTTGAAGCTCCATTTTCCGAAAAGCAGAACGTCTTGGTTTTCTTTGCTCATTTTTTGGTGCCTCCTTCAGCTTTAACGCATGGGTTTCTCTTTTCTGCCGTAAACGAGTTCTTTTAAGGCGACGCCGTTGACGCTTAGAACTTTCCACCTGACTCCTGGAATGTCGCCCATGGCGCCTCCTCTTGAACCGCCGATGCCTTCGACAATGACCTCGTCATGCTCGTCCACCACGTTTAAAGCACCGTCGCCAGGCAAGAAGGCTGTGACAACTTTGCCGTTTTTGATGAGTTGTGTTCGGACGCATTTGCGGATGGCACTGTTGGGTTGTTTGCTTTCCACGCCCACTTTCTCTAACACAATGCCTCGTGCCATGGGTGCTCCTTGGAGCGGGGCGGCTTTAATGTCAAGTCTAAGCATCCGCCTTTTAAAATAGCGGTCTTTCCAGCGGATTCGCTTCCTTTTGCGTAATAAGGCTCTGGCGGAGAATTCGCCCATGGGAGACTTTTTGCCCAATTCTTGGATTCCTCTCTACGTAAACTACAAACTCTAATATTTAAACTGTCATGTAAACCAATCGAGGCATAACTCTTAAGCGTCTTATTTATCGGTAGTACTTGTTTAAGTTGCCTTTCCAGTCCTTGTATTCGTGTTCTGGAAATTTTTTCACGCGACAAGTAGGCTTTGCTATTATTTCTTCGACCACAAATTCCTTGAAAAAGTTCATGCTGTACGCGGTTTTTACAACGAGAGCCGTGTCCAAGCCCTTAAACGTGCCTGCACAAGAAACTATTTCTTCTCCCTCATCTGCTTCTCCACTGTCGGTTGCCATCACTGCAGCCTCGACGGCTATTTTTGTGCCCGCTCCGAAAACCTCCAAGGTTTTATCAATCACGGCTTCCGGCGTCGGAAAATTCCAGTCAACCGAGCGGGAGGGAGGCGAGAACGGTCGAGTGGCTTGGACGACTTTGACGCCGTTTTCAATCAACCGCGTTAAGGTTTGTTGGTATTCTTTTCGTTTTAGCCCTATGGGAATGTTTCCTTTCGGTCCCCATGTGGTGGCAGGATAGTGCGTGACAACTATTAGTTTGATGTTGGTTCCTCTAAGCACATCGAGTGCTTTCAACGCGCTTCGACCAGTTTCAGAAGCAACTACCACTTTGGTTAGCCCTGTTTCCTCACACCGTTGCTTTACTGCACGCAAAACTTTTTCAGTGTTTATTTCGCCGCAGTACCTAAAACATACAACTGTTCTTTCTTTATCTTCCATACGCACACCGTTCCTTACACGTCTTCGCTTTCACGTTTACTTACGTACAATATGTTTTCGTGGGTAACGTATCCCATTTTATGAAAGAAGCTAACGGATTTATCGTTCGGTGTTTCGATCAAGGCGCAAAGGATTTTGGCTCCATGTTTTTTCAACGTGTCTTCCATTCGTTTTACAAGCCTTTGGGCAATTCCTTGTCTTTGGTACTCCGGGTCAACAGCCAGCCGGTTTATCCAGCCTTTAAACCTGCTCTCGTAACTACCAACAACAACGCCTACAAGCCGCTCATCATGGAAGGCGCCGAGAAAAAACTCTGGAAACTCTTTCATCTGTTTGACTGTCATTGTTTTACTGTCTCTGCCTTTTGGCCTGTACGGTAAGCCAGCACGTTCCCACAATTTCAGCATATCCTCGTAAT
This sequence comes from Bathyarchaeia archaeon, assembly GCA_038826685.1. GTDB lineage: Archaea > Thermoproteota > Bathyarchaeia > Bathyarchaeales > SOJC01 > JABFQO01. Next base: position 2,596 of record JAWBOF010000002.1, on the reverse strand, counting down.
CGTCAATCGTTAACCGCTTATACACAATTTGTTTCATCATTCCTGCTCATCCCTAGACGCAAATTACCCAACGCCTTTCTTTAGATAATTAGCCATAATTAAGTTACCTTTAACACAAGTTTTTCGCCCGAATGATCGAATACGGAGACGTCTCGGTCACTCTGGTAAGGGTAAGCCACTATCATGATTATTTTGCTAAAAGAATGATGTAAATCCTGAAGCGAAGGCTTCGCAACTCCAGACGGATGAGAATGAACCGTGCCCACTATGGAAAAATCCATGGGCAGCATGTGAGGTTGAAAACTCGCGAACCCCTTTCCGTGCGTTGCAAACGGCGGTACGATTAAGTCAGTTACGGTGACTTGATCTTTTTTTGTTTTGCCGCGCAACAATAGCATCATTTCCCGCGGATGCAGTGAAGCAGCGTTTTTCAGGATGGATTCCAGGATTTCTTGGTTGATTTGGACGCTGGTGGTCATAGAGGATCAGCATCTCGAAAGACAAAAATAATCTCTTCGACAATTAGAGGGTTTCGATGAAACCATTGACAGATTGGCGATTGATTGGACTCGAAACCTACGATGCTTCAACGAACATGGCGATTGACGAAGCTGTTCTCCGCGCCAGAATTGCAGGTAAAGTACCGAATACTCTGCGTTTTTATCGTTGGCGTCCTTCGGCGGTTTCGATTGGACGTTTTCAAAGCGTGGCTAACGAAGTGGACTTAAACGCTTGCCGAAAACACGGAGTGGACGTAGTACGCAGAATCACGGGTGGCGGCGCGGTTTATCACGATAGCGAAGACGAAATCACCTACAGTGTGGTAGTAGCTAGAGATGACTTGGGCGAAGTAGACGTAACTGGAGCGTACAAGAAAATATGCAGTGGGCTCGTAAACGCACTCGAACTGCTCGGCGTAAAGGCCGATTTTAGCCCGGGCGACACACGAAACTGTCCAAACGTTGCCGTGAACGGACGCAAAATTTCAGGAAGCAGTCAATCATTCAAAGGCGGCATGGTCTTGCAACATGGCACAGTGCTGTTGCGGGTGAATTTGGAGAAGATGTTTACGTTCCTGCGTGTGCCTTGGGCAAAGACTTGCATGGAAATAGTCAATGTGGCAGAGAAAAAAATAACCTCGGTAAAGGATGAGTTAGGCATGGATGTTTTGGTCGAGCAAGCGTACAAAGCGCTGGTGAAAGGGTTTAAGGATGCTTTAGGAATGAGGCTTACAGAAGACGTCTTGACACAAGAAGAACTCGAAACAACCGAAAAACTACGAAAGGAAAAATATGCAAACCAAGACTGGACAATCCTCGGCACATCAGTCATGATGTGAAGACGCCAAACAAGAAACAATGCACAGCATAATTCCGAGCGATTTCATAATTAGGACGTTATTACAATACTATTCACGATAAAAATACCAATACAGTCTCAATTTATCATTATCAGCCATATTTTTATAACAGCAGTTATAATTGACATTAAAATATCTCTATAGCAAATTTTAAGTATAAATTTCTAATAATAATCTGTTTGAGGTTGCAATCGTGTCTAGATGCGCCAAAGGAAAAAGTAAAAAGGCGGGAAAGAAGAAAAAATAGCCATCTTATCATGCATGATTGAAGCCCCCATTTTTTTTCTATCACCCTTTCTCGGCGAATAAAACTGCCACGAATCAGCACTGTTTAATAGAGGGTTGCAAATCAATATTCATTCAACATGAAAACTAAAAAGCTACCGCCGGGACAACGTGAAATTGACGCCTTGTTGAAGTGGAACATAGACCATCCTGGCATTATTCCAGAAAATCCAGAGGTCGACTTGGACAAATGGGTCTTGACGATGGACGGGAAGGTCGAGAAACCAGTTAAATTATCATGGCAAGATTTTCTCTCGCTTCCCGCAGTCGAATCAGTAAGTGATTTTCACTGTGTGGAAGGCTGGAGTGTCAGAAATTGCAGATGGCATGGAGTCAAAATTCGCACGTTAGTGGACCTTGTGAAGCCTGCGGAAAATGCACAGCACGTGTTTTTCGAGTGCGCCGACGGTTACACGACGTCTTTGGATCTTACTGATCTTTTGCGTGAAAACGTGGTTTTGGCCTACAAACTTAACGGCGAATGGCTTGAAACACCTTTGGGTGGCCCAGTGCGTCTTGTCGTGCCCGATAAATACGCGTACAAAAGTGCCATGTGGGTTGAGCATATAACTTTCTCTACACTAAAGGAGTTGGGCTACTGGGAAAAGAGAGGCTACAGTGACACGGCTGATGTTTGGAAAAACGACAGATACTGACGCTAGGCACTCGTTTATAGGCTAAGCTTTGAAAAAGTCAGAAATTCTCGCAGCAGGTTTCTCAAGTTTTATACCCATCGGTGCAAAGGTTTGCGCCAACGCGGTCGTCATGTTACGGATATAGTCATCAACATTGATTTCCGTAGCACTTTTCACGCGGTCTGCGGGCTTAACTGTAAAAGTCTTGCCCCGGTAAATGAATGGTTTAACTTTAATGAAGTGCACGACGTCGCCGCGGTCGACTTGGCAACCTTCGTCCATAAGTTGCACGGCGCATTGGTAGGGTTGCGGATTT
>JAWBOF010000001.1:24598-28182 GCA_038826685.1 Bathyarchaeia archaeon | reverse complement strand
GGAGTTCGTTTTCTTTGGATTTCGTGCCTCTTTCTTCATGAAACAAAGGCTTGTTGACGGCGTCCTCTATCCCTACGTTAAGCAAGGCTTCTAGAACATCATAAGACGCTGTGAATATGCCCACGTTTGCAGGCGTGTTGTCTATGACCTCAGTTATTCGTTCAACGATTTTCTTGTACATGCTCTGGGTTCTCTGTTCCATGGCTGTGGTGACGCCACAACTTATTAAAGTGAGGATGTGTTCTCTTGGAAACGGTGACGGAACGGCTTTCTGCACTGTTTCTTTAGGCATGTCGGTTATTTTTGCAAACGAATCCAAAGGCTCAAGCGTGCCAGACATTACGATGCTTGAATAAACCGCGGAGAAAATGGGTTTGGTGATTTTTGATGGGTCTAGCGCTACGATTTCAAGCCTTGCGGAGCGTGTTCCTCTATGTGTAAAGTATTTGCTGAGAGTGTGAGCGTAGGCTTCATCTTTGGTGGTTTTTACCCACCGATCAAAAAACTCGCCCATACGGTGAACGTAAGATTGGGGAAACTTTCCTTCTGAGAGCATTCTGCGTCTAATCGTGTTTCCGCTGTTGTGGAGATGATCAATGAACGATGTTAAATTGCCAATTTCGGTTTCTCGCTCAATCATTTCGCTGAATAATTGTGGCTCGACGAGAGTTTCTTTTTCTGTTTTTGTCGCCATTTTTTCAACTATTGATCGTAGTTTGGATGTAAACGCGGTAATGTCGCGGTAACTAAATTGTCTCGCTTCTTGTTCGGCTTGGCGCATCGAAAAAAGGGAAAGGCTGTCACTAGCAACGTCGATGGCAGTGTCAGGCAAATTATGTGCCTCATCAATCACCAAAACGATCTTACTCAACGGTCTCTCCAACTGCTTGAGAAATACTGTTCGCACCGGTGGATCAAAAATATAAAGATAACTTAGTGCAATTACATCAACTTGGCTCAAAATGAGCTTCGTAATCTCGTATGGACAGAATTTTTCTTTTCGGCAGATTTCTTGAATTTCGCTTGCAGTGAAGGCGTTGGAAGCCAGGTGTAACTGTAGGTCGATGCTTGCTTCTGTTTTTTCTTCAATGTTCGTGTGGTATGGGCATTGGTGTCTCTTTTTTAGGAGTTCGCAGATTTCCATGGCTGACTTTGCGTCGGTGGCATGACGGGTTATGAATGGGTGGAAGCACATTTCATTTCTTCCACGAAGCGACGCGCCTGAGACTTTTTGACGTTTCGAGATGGCTTTCAGTTCTTCTATAACTCTGTCGTGTTGCCGGTGAGTTTTTGCAAGGTAAAGCAACTGCATGTCATTATCCTTGACGACGGGCAGACAAGCAGAAAGTGCAGAAATTGTTTTCCCTAAACCGTTACTTCCCTCAATGACAACGTGTTTTCGCTCCCCTATTGCCGAATACAAGGCGTGGATGAATTCGTCTTGATACGGTCTAACACTTCTGTAAGGAAAATATTCCTCAACCTCTTCAGGAAGCCTCTGCATACAGCCTAATCCTCGATTCTTTTAGACGGACATAAACCGCTTACTGGGCATTGTTTACATAGCGGCTTTAAAGCTTTGCAGTAACTTCGTCCTAACGAGATGAATAACAGATGCACATGTAGATAATCATCTGGCAGATAAAGTCTCTGCAAAGCAGTTCGAATACCCTCGTAATTCGCTCCCTCAGGCACAAGCCCAAGTCTTTTTGAAACTCTCTCCACGTGCGTGTCCACGGGAATCGTTGGTTTCTTTGCGCTAAAAAGTAGCACTACGTCGGCGGTTTTAGGACCGACTCCAGGCAGAGACAAAAGGATTTCTCTCGTTTTCTCGAAAGGCATCGAATAAACCCAGTCTAATGACCCATTAAACCTTTCAATAATGATTTGGGAGACTTTATTAATAACCCTCGCTTTGTTTCGAAATAAACCCGCAACTCGTAGAGAGGCTTCAATTTCCTTTTGCTCTGCCTTCGCTAATGCTTCTGGGGTTATTGGAAATTTTTTGGAGAGTGCTTCGAAGGCTTTGGCAGTGTTTTTGCTTGCTGTGTTTTGTGAAATAATCGTCACAACAAGTGTTTGAAAAGGATCTCGTTCAGTAGACGCCCATTTGGGCATAGAAAAATTGTTTTTTAGAATTTTTAGAATTTTTTCTGCGTTGTTTTTTGGCATCGCGTAGTCGCCTTTGTTGAAAATAATAAATAGGTATAGAGTGTGCTATAAATAGCGTGGCGAATTTGAATGGATCGCGCAACCATGTATGAAGACGAGATTAAAGAGGGCGAAAGACGTTTTCTTGCGATTTATTTGGAAGCCAAAAATGCATGTATGGTGCTCTTAAGCGAGGGCGAAGACAACTTGGGTACATTGGCGGTAGCGATTCCGTCTCAATCTCAGATAACGGCGCCATTTTTGTCGTCAATACTGATGGGTGATCGAAACACAACGACCGCTCGCATCCTTGCCGAAAGATTAGCCTCAAAAATAAACAAGATAGGCTTAGTGTCTATCTATCTCAAAACCGTAAGCGAAGCCGAAGCCTCACCTATTCTTATGCGACTTTTCGAAAAGGTCACTCAGCCCAAACCGTCCATGCAAGGAGAGAGCGTTCAAATATGAGCCTTCGCAGTTTTCTGGAAGAAAAAGAAATCTTAAACCAAACCATTCATGTAACCGCTCCTGTTTCGCCCCGTTTTGAAATCTCAGCAATTATGAAACATTTCGACCAAAATGGTCCTGTTTTATTTTTTGACAAAGTAAAGGGATACAAGAACCGCGTTGTTGCAAATGTATGCGGAACACGAGAAAGATTATCCGCGGCGTTGGACGTCAAACCAGAAAATTTGTATCAGCGGCTTATTGAAGCGTGGAAAAACCCGTCAAAACCAAACGTCTCCAAAAATGGATTGGTCAAAGAAAATATCGTTGAAAAACCAAAACTTTCCAAACTGCCTGTTCTGACACATTTCGAAAAAGACGCTGCCCCCTACCTCACTTCCGCCATAATTCATGCAAAAAGCCCAGATAAAGAAGTGGATAACGTTTCTATCCATCGCCTTGAAGTTTTGGACGATAAGCGTTTCGCCGTTCGACTTGTTCCTCGTCACTTGTTCAAAATTTGGACGATGGCAAAAGAAGAAGGGAAAGATTTAGACGTGGCGATTTCGATCGGCTTGCATCCGGCTGTTTTGGTTGCAGCCACTTCTCCCATGCCTTTTGGAGTTTGTGAATTTGACGTGGCGAATGCATTGTTGAAGAATAAACTCAGCCTAGTTAAGTGCTCGCACGTGGACGCTGTGGCGCCAGCAGATGCAGAGATTGTGTTAGAAGGGCGTTTGTGTGCAAATAAAGAGGTAGTTGAAGGACCTTTAGTTGACATTACGGGCACTTATGACGTAAAACGCAATCAACCAGTCATAGAAATTGTAGGCATGATGCACCGTGATGATTACATTTACCAAGCGCTGTTGCCTTCTGGAAATGAACACAAACTGTTGATGGGGCTTCCTCACGAAATTAAAATCTGGGAAGCCGTCGCCGACGTGGTGCCAAAAGTCGGAGCCGTAAACCTTACCAGTGGCGGG
>JAWBOF010000001.1:14939-24588 GCA_038826685.1 Bathyarchaeia archaeon | reverse complement strand
CTTCACGCGGTTGTTTCCCTCGAGAAGCAGAAGGACGGCGATGCAAAAAATGCGCTAACTGCAATCTTCGGTGCACATCCGAGTTTAAAACACGCCATTGTTGTTGACACGGACATTGATGTTTACAACATGGAAGAAGTAGAGTGGGCAGTTGCTACGCGATTTCAAGCCAACGAGGACTTGATAATCATCCAAAATGCCCGAGGCTCAACGCTCGACCCTTCTGCAGACCAGGAAACCGGGTTGACCACAAAACTCGGCATCGACGCCACAAAACCTCTTAATAAGCCAAAAGAAAAATTCGTGCGAGCAAGAATTCCTTCCAGCCGAAACGCGGAAAAAATCATTAAAAACTTACGTGCTGCTTGGAAGTAGACAATTATAAATGATAGAAAAAGCAATGAAGTATTCGGTGATGTTGGTTGGGGTTTATTCCTGACGAGCACAAACAACACATAAAGGCAGGGTTGGAGAACAGTCTGAAAGATGAAGTTAAAATAATCGTCTTTACGCAAGAATTCGAGTGCCATTTTTGCAAGGAAACCCGCGAACTTGCACAAGAAGTAGGTGCCCTTTCCGAGAAAATAAAAGTTGAAATCTACGACTTTGTGGAAGACGCAGAAAAAGCCAAAACTCTCGGTATCGACAAGGTTCCCGCGATCGCCGTGATCGGCGCGAAGGATTATGGAATACGATTTTTTGGTGTACCACTGGGTTACGAGTTTAAATCGTTCTTCGACGCTGTAGTCAACGTTTCAAGGGGCGAAAGTGGACTTTCTGAAGAAACCAAGCAGAAACTTGCCTCAATAAACAAGCCCGTACACATTCAAGTTTTCGTTACGTTAACATGTCCCTACTGTCCGTTGGCGGTGGAATTGGCGCATAAGTTTGCTATAGAAAGCGATTTTATCCGTGCTGACGGCGTAGAAATCGGCGAGTTTCCACATTTGGCGCAAAAATACAACGTCATGGGCGTGCCAAAACTGCTTGTTAACGAGAAAATAGAACTGTTAGGCGTTGTTCCCGAAGCAGCATTGCTTGAACAAGTGTTGCGTTCTGTTCAAGAACAAAGTCCATAACATTTTCGGGTTTTTCTCCTTGCGTCTTTTTCCGTACAGACAAAACATATTAAATCATCTTGCTTATTAAAAAGAGGAGAAGTGAGTTTTGTGTCGCTAAAAATCGAAGACGTCATGGTGAAAGACGTCATAACGATAGACGCAGATCGAACAGCGAAAGACGCTGCGGACATGATGAACCGTTATGAAATAGGATGCCTCATAGTCGTAAAAAAAGGTAAAGCCATCGGCATACTAACTGAACGTGACATGCTAAAAAGAGTGATAAGCGAAGCAAAAGACCCCACGACGACAAAAGTGAAGGACATAATGTCAAAACCTTTGATAGTAGTAGAAGCAGAAACCGATTTAGAAGACGCTGCAAGAGTCATGTTCAAAATGAAAATTAAAAAACTGCCAATAATAAAACAAGGCAAACTTTCTGGACTTGTTACGCTTACGGACTTGGCGCGTTTCCAACCGCAAATGATCAAGATCCTAAAGCAGCTTTCGCAAATGGAGCATGCGCCGAAGCGGATGCAAAAGGTCGTCGACTATTACGTTGTCTAGAATATCTTGAAGCGTCTCGTTCTTGATTCACGGCTAGGGTAAACCTTAAGTTTTCTTAAGACTGCTTTCTGAAAAGTGAGCGTGGGATACATGTTTGAGTTTGGAGACATAAAATTTCGGCCAGTTGAAAAAGAAGACTTGAAACTTATGCATCAATGGGAAAACGATTTCGAGCTAATAATGTATTCTCGAGCGCAACCGATGAACCTTATGAACATGGTGCAAATAGAAAAACAGTTCGAAGAAAGAACTAAAGAAGAAAAAAATCTTTACTACATCGTAGAAACTGTTAACCCCAAAGAACCCATCGGAATAGCCACTATTCGAAGAGAAGAATGGGCCAACGTGAAAACCGGAACCGTCGGCACATACATCGGTAAAAAAGAACTCTGGGGTAAAGGTTACGGAAAACAAATCACCGTCGCCATGCTGGAAATGTCCTTTTTTCACTTGAACATGGAACGATGCGAAGCGTGGAGTGTCGAATTTAACGTTCGTGCGCACAAGGCTCTGGAAGCATGCGGTTTCAAACGAAGCGGGGTTCTGAGAGAAACTTCGTTTGTCAACAATAAAAGATGGAACACTTATTATTTCGACATTTTGCGTGACGAGTATTTGGCGCAAAGAATGGATCTGCTGAAAAGCACGTTAGGCGAAAAGCTCGATGAATACCTAAAAAAGCATTGCCCTCTATCGACTTGGACATGGCTTCGTTTTCTGAACTCCCATTCGCACCAGAGCTTTTCATTGTGCTTGTCTGGTGGGCAACGTCTGCCGATTACCTCGATTTCAGGGTTAAACTCTCCAGCAAAACCCTGCAAAAAACCGTGCCTTACTAACTTGCATGGAAATTCCCCTAAGCCTTTTTCTATTCTTGTTTTTTGTGTTCTGCAGTCAGTAACTCTGAAAATTCCCTTTTCTTCTGTGACTTCGGATTCTTTGCCGACCTGATACAACGCCCAGCTGGTATGTTTAAGGGTGTTAATTAATTCTGGGATGCCGTTGCTTTTTACTCCAAGTAGCGTCTTAAGTTCTTTAGCCTCGATTCTTCCCATGATCTTCCAACAATTAGCATCAATCTCTGTCGCCGCTTGCGTGCCAAAGCGTTCTTCTATGCCTAAAAAGTAAAGTCCATCAACTCTCCATAGGTTCTTGATGTGTAGGAAAAATAGGTCAAACATCTTCTCTTTTGGCAACTTACCAAGTAGTTTAACATCTTCTGACGTTGGCCAACTCATACTCAAACCTCTGCCAACGAAAGTGTTCTTTGAAGGCTTTAAAACTTAACGATTAAGGAGAGTGAATTTCTGTTACTTGGGCTGAAACGTAAGCCCATCTCAAATTTAGCCAATAGTTGAGGTCTTCGCTTATCCGTCTGATGTGCGTTTGCAGTCCTTCCGCCGTAACTTCTGCGATTGTGATGTTTTCTGGTTTAAAACGATACCCCCACTTGTTGTCGTACGTTTCCACTATTCCTCCAATCCAGCGTATGGTTTGATTCTGATAAAGCGCCACAAGTTGCGACCACGTTTGATTGCTCGTAGGTTCAACTGCAATACGGTCGCCGTAAGAATCTTTTATGACTGCCCACCGACTAGTTTCATGTTTCAAGGCATTATCAGAATTCGCATAATAAACCCAGAAAACAATCAACCCAACCGTCGCTAATCCGAGAATAACCACGAAGAGGAACCGCCACCGTCCCATAAATTATTTCCCTAAAAAAACTAAAAACAAAAGCCCTAATAACATTTTATGTGGATTACCCCGACTATGCAGAGCGTCTTTTTCCTTTCAATTCTCTATGCGCCTTAAGAGAAAAGGAAAAACTCGTTATTTGTTTAGAGAGTTTTTCTAAAATGTGTGGTTTTCAGTTTATCTAGCCAATCAACTAGATTGTTATTTTCTTTTTCTCGGCATTCGATTCCCAACTTTGCTAGTAAATCCTTCACTAACAGCGCTTCGATTACTTCGGCGCCTCGTTCTCCAAACATCTCCTCCATCGCTTTGACGAAAACTTGAGGTTTTTCGGGGATTTCTTCAGGTTTTAGCAAATAACTTTTGTTAAGATAATAATAAACCGCCCTAGTCGCGCTTTTACCAAAAATGTTTTCCATGCTCGCGTCTAAAGCAACAACCAACGATTTATCTAACTCGCCCTTTTTGGCTTTCAAACAGTCACCCACAGAGGATCAAACCGCACCGAATTTCTTATTACGCTTTAGGAGTAATATTTAACTTTTCTTGTGAGAATCAATATTTTTGTTACAAAAATGAAAGGAGGTGAAGGCTTTTGAACATGAAAAACTGCCTACTAGTGTTCGCAATCGCCATCATCTTGTTTTCCATCGGTTTTCAAGCGGCTATTCTGCTCCCTGCAAGCGCGGCGCTAGAAGCGTTCGTGAACGCCATTATCTTAGATGCTTCCGATGGTGGTATCACTCCTAATGGAGGTGGCGGTGACCCGGTTCCTGGTCCAGGCATTCCTAAATAGAAAAATCTTTACGATGCAACTGTGAAAATAACAGTGGTTACTGGTGATTGCATGAAGAAACAATTAGACCTGCTTGACCTTCAAATACTCGAAGCACTAGGAGCAGAAAGTCCTCGCAACCTGTCTGCTACGGCGAAAAGATTGGGAATCAAGGACGCTACACTGCGCGCTAGGTTAAGGCGTTTAAAGCCTTTCATTTTTTTGAACGTAAACGTGTACCACACTTTTATAGGTTTAAGAAAAACTTGTGTTTTCACCAAGGCAGCACCGGGAAAAGAAATGCTTCTTTTTGATTGTTTGAAGGCTAATGATTTTTGGCTTTACGTGTCTCGGTGTTACGGAGAATTTGAGGGTTCCTTCGCGCTTTATGCCATACCGCCGAGAAATGAGGCAGAATTTGGTTCTTTTCTTGAGGCACTTAAAGACAAGAGCGTTGCAGAAAACATTGAATCCTTCTGGTCAACCTGCTTCCACACGGTTAACCCGACGACCAACTGGCTTGACAAACAATCTCTTAAGTGGATTTTCTCGTGGGAAAAATGGGTTGAAGAATTACCGCTTCAGCCAGTCGAACTCCCTTATACACTAAGGGATCCAGAAGCATTTCCGCAAAGAGCAGATTTCACTGACATATTTATCCTAAAAGAACTGGAGATCGATGCGACCACGAGCTTCCGGTCAATTGCTTCAAAGTTAGACGTTTCTCTGCAAACCATCAAGTACCATTTTGACAACCACATAACAAAACGTCAAATGTTAGAAAGCTATCAAGTGATTTCATTTCCCTTTAACACTGAGGAGTCTGACTTTTTCTTTTTTATTTTCACCTTTCCAAATCAAGAAAACATGGCAAAGTTTGCGGTTTCGCTTTTTAACAAGCCTTTTTCCCGGTCCATCGGCAAAATTTTCGGTGAAAACGGACTTTTTGTGCAAATGTATCTCCCAAGGAAAGAGTTTAGGCGCCTCATCGATAGCCTTTCTTTACTGATCAAGAGTGGTTTTCTGAAAAGCTATAGGTATTTGATACAAGATTTGAGGCATGTTGCGAGACAGACGATTCCTTACCGGCTGTTTGATGATGGAAACTGGAAGTACGACCACAAGAAATACATGGAAGAACTCGAATCTCTCCTCAAAACGCCACAGCCAGAAGAGCCTTTAATTCACCAATAGCCCCCAAGGCTTATGCCTCTTTCAGGCGGTCTGGGAACTTTGCGAAAAAACATGTCCTTTTTTTACATTAAACGCGATCTGCGACTATATGGCATTGTAAAGAATTGGCTCTAACCGTGCCACTACGCGGAAGATGCGATGAAGAAAAGGAAGATCTAATTGTTTCTTTTTATGAAATGATTCCAATCGGTGTTACTGATAATTTTCTTTTTTCGAGTTCGCGAATGAATGGGTTTATGCCCACTGAATCGCTGGCGATGTGACCTGTGATTATGAGGTTCCCTTTTTCTTCGATTTTTAGTTTCTCCAAATCCCCTACGCTAATGTGAATGTATATGACTGTGTTGATGCCGTGTTGGAAGTAGGTTTTTGCGATTTCGTAGCCGCCGTTTGTTCCTGCCCCGTGCGACACAACTACTTTGCCCGCTGGGTTTTCTGGTTTTCCTAGTCGAATTTTGATTTTGGTGGTTGCTTTCTTGAACTCTGGTAACTCTTGCAACGCTAAGACTACATCTTGCACCGTTGAATTCTTGCGAAGTTTACTGCCGATTTGTTTGTTCATTATGTTTCGACCAACCTCGTCTAGAGGGGTGTGAATGTTCATGAAGGGTATTTTCAAAAACTTTGCTACATCGATTGTGTGTGCGTAGTTGCGTGTGTGCGCGTCTGCTTCCAACTCGTTCAGCTTCTTTTTAACCGCCATTTCTGCCTTAACCCTTGGAACCCCCGCATCGACCATCTGCTGAACGTGCCTTTGGAAAACCTTGTAGAAATTCACGGTTGCGGGTCCGCCTACTGGATGGTGCACTATTACTGCGTCATAGCCGTGTTGTTTAGCCAGCAAAAGCTCTGGGACGCCAGCGTCTATGGAAAACAAGACTTTTCTTATGTTGTCGCCCTTCACGTAAACGGCGCTGTCCTCTGGGACACCTTTCATGCCGGCAAGTAGTAAGGCCAACTGCATGATTTCGTCTGTATTCACTTTCTAACTCGCCTCGTTGCTTGAAACATTTATGGTTTTAATGAACCAAGTAGGCATATAAGCTTTGGAATACGATTGAGTTGAAAAGGGAGGACGACTAATGCCACAGCGGACAAGAAAACTGGCGCTAACAGAGGGTATAACAGCGGGCATACTCTTCGGCACCGCGGTCATCCTCATAAGGTTAAGCGGCCTCGACCCGTTTCCTGTAGCTTTTTGGCGTTTAATCGTTGCAAGCGCGGCGTTGGTAGTCATTCTTTTGGTCTTGCAAAAGTCTTTTTATTCCATGCTTCTTAGGAAAAACTTTAGAGATCTATGTGTTTTGAGCGTGTTTTTGGGGCTTCATTTCATATTTTTTGCATCTGCAGCGAAGGACACAACCATTCTCAACGCCACGGTTCTTGTAAACACAACGCCCATTTTCACGGTTCTCATCTCAAGCTTTCTTTTTCACGTCAAACCTTCTCGTTTAGCAATTTTTGGCTTAACAATCTCGTTCATTGGGGGCTGTGTAATCGCAATCGCGGATGCGTATCCAGCAGGATTCTCGCTGAACTTGAAAGGTGATTTAGAAGCAATTTTGGCCGCTGTGGTCGAAGGGTTTTATTTGAATTTGGGCAGAAAAACCCGTAGCCAAATACCCATCCTTGCAACGATGCTTCCTATATATTTGTTGGCTGCGCTGGTCGTTGGCGTTTTGAGTGTCCCAACAAATAATTCTCTTTTAATACCCCAAGATGCAGGGGTTCTTCTTTCAGTGATAGGTTTAGGTCTACTGCCCACTGCCGTCGCTCACACGCTTTATTTTTCGTCTCTTTCGAATTTGAAATCGTTCGAAACCGCCACCATGGCGTTGCTGGAACCAATTGGCGCTACGGTTTTAGGCGTGATTTTGTTTTTTGAGGTGCCAGCGCCTTTGTTTGTTTTTGGCGCGGTTCTCATTCTTCTCGGAATCACTTTCGTAGCTAAATAGCAACACGGGTAAAGCATTCTAAAGGCTTATAAATGCACATAAAAAGAAAGAACAGTGGGATTGAGATGTCAAAAGAAGATAAAATGTTAGAGGAATTGAAAAAAATTAGAGAACTGCTGACGCCAAAACCTGCTCCGCCAGCACCTGCTCCAAAAGGCATGTGGAAGGAATTCATGGATTTCTTATCTAAGTACAAAGTAATGGGACTTGCTGTGGCTTTCATCATGGGTCTTTACTTAGGCAACTTGGTGCAATCGCTTGTTAAGGATTTGATCCTGCCAGTAATCGGTCTTCTGATACCAGGCATCGGAAACCTATCAACTTATCAGATCACGGTGCTAGACCAAGTGTTCGGCATAGGCGCGTTCTTAGTTGCCTTAATTACTTTCATAATCGTAGCCTTTGTGATCTTCCTCATCGTCAAAATCACCAAGAAATGGGGCATCGAATAAACCTCCAAACCCAATTCTGCTTTCTTTTTTTTAAAAAAAAAGATTACTGAAGGGTGTGGCAAAAACTGATTGTGTTAGTTGATTAGGTAGGTTATGATTTTTGCGTACAAGTCCTTGTCTCTGAGATCTTCATAACCCGCGTAAATGCTGGGGTTATCGTTTACTTCTACCACTACGTAATCGCCGTTTATTTCTTTAATGTCCACTCCGTACAATCCGTCGCCTATTATTTTGCATGCGTTTAAAGCCACGGTCTTAAACCTGGTTGGCGCGTGCTCTCTTTTAAGTGATATGCTTCTGCCCCAAATGAACTTGCTTTTTCCTCTTAGTTTAGCGCCATGTTTCCATTTTCCCTTCCGCATGGTGTACTTGCAAACGTATAGAATTTCGCCGTTCAAGACGCCAACTCGCCAATCGAAACATGTAGGCATAAATTTTTGGACAACCAGTACGTCGGATCTTCTGAAAAATCTTCTTGCAACATTGCGGAAACTTGTTTCGCAGGCCACCCGTTCCACATACTTGGAAAAACTTGTGTACGGCGCTTTCACAACGACTGGTCTTCCAAAGGCATCGAATACTTCAGAGATTTGTTTGTGATGAAACTCGTCCTTTGTCAGAAAAATCGTGGGTATGCGGGGAATGTTGTGTTTTTCGAAGAGGCTGTAAAGATGGATTTTGTTTCCGCAAATCTGTATAGATTTTGGATCGTCGACAACTTTTATGCCCAATTCCCACGCTGTCTTTGATACTACGTAAGAAGTATAAAGGGGATCAGTTGTGGCGCGTATGAAAACTGCATCGTAATTGGGTATCTTAGAAATGTCTTGCTTAAACAAGAAATCAAAACCGTGCCCCATTCCCTCGGCGGTTTGTTTGAATTTTTGAAGCGCTTCTGCCTCACTGGGATCTAAGAAATTGTATTTTTCAACAAAACAAGCTATCTTAGCCAATATTTTTCCCCAATTTTTGAGATTTGAGCAATTTCTTCGGAAATCAGTTTCAGGTCTACTGGCGTTAGTTCTTCGACTTCTATTTTCTGGATTCCACACAAGTAGGCTTTGCCGTCGCATTCTTGAATATGCAACCTGCAAATTGGGAGTTTGAAAACTTCGTAAAATCTCTTCGAGATTTCTTCAGGAAGCCCATGACAACCGCTTTTGCCAAACACCGCTTTCACTGAAACCATTTTTCCACGAAATGTTTGTGCACAAACCGTGAATTTGTGGTTTAAACCGAAACTTTTCAGTGCCCTGTAAAGCGCCGTTTCGTTATTGGCTATTCTATAGCCCCCATTTGAGAAAGGATTAACCGCAAAAATAACCATTGGAAAGCCGAATTTTTTGATTAGTTGCTGGGCCGAATCAGTCACCATGTATGGTAGGGTTGGGATTCCGTGTTTTGCTGCTTTGATTAGAAGTATAGGATGTCTGTAGGCGTCGATGGCGTTTTCGCTTCGTGGAACCACGGGGTTTCCTAAAACTTCAGCGTGTAAAGATACGTAGTAGCCCATCTTCATGTAACGATAGTCATTATTTATGTTGAGAACATAATCTCTAACAGAAGAGTTGAGGAACCTTGTCGGCTTCATCGCACCATTGTTTTCTGTCAAGTTAACGTTTGAGACTATCAGCACAGCATTATGGCACCAGGGCCAATTTCCCGTATTTACTGTTTCTACATTTAAAACTATCGAATACTCGCACGTCCATTTGGTTTTCTCAAACAGAAGTGAAAAAAGAACGCTTAAATATACGATTAATCGTAACTTATTTTTAGCATGCTCGGTGAAATTGATGGAACAAGAAGTCACCTCTGTAATTGAGGAGTACTTAGAAGCCATACACAGGCTTCAAGAAAAAAACCAAGCAGCGAGAACGAATGATTTAGTGAAAATGCTCAAAGTCGCGCCAGGAACCGTTACAAACACGGTTGAACGGTTGGAAA
>JAWBOF010000001.1:0-14929 GCA_038826685.1 Bathyarchaeia archaeon | reverse complement strand
GTTTTGAGGAGACATCGATTATCTGAACGCTTGCTGACCGACATTTTACACATAGACTGGGACAAGGTTCACGAAGCCGCATGCAGACTTGAACACGGCATGACCGAAGAAATCCTCAACTCTATAGAAAAAACATTGAACCACCCAAAGACCTGTCCTCACGGAAACCCGATTCCTACGCAACAAGGAACCATCGTGGAGGAAGACTCTGAATCGCTCACCCAACTCAATGCACATGAACGTAGTACAATAGTTAAAATAGCCAATGAAAATCAAGAATTGCTTCATTATCTGGGCACGATGGGAATTGCACCTGGTATTTCGGTTGAAATAGTCGGGAAAGCACCTTTCGGTGGACCCATCACAATCAAGATTAACGAAGCCACGCATGCATTAGGACCTGAAGTTGCGGCTGTTATTAAGGTCAAGAAAAAGAAAGCGAAGAGATCAAAATGAAACTAACCTTACCTCAAGGCTATAATCGAATACGCTTTAGAAGAAGACGCAGATCCCAGCATAGGCACGGAACCCTCTTACCAATCACGGAACTTGGACCTGGCGAAAGAGGCGAGATCGCATGCATCAAAGGAAACCGAAAGATAACTCAAAGATTGGCAGACCTTGGACTAACCCCGAATACTTGCATTTCAATAGTGAAAACTGCGCCCTTCAACGGTCCCGTCGAAATTGCCGTAAGAGGATGCAAACTGGCCATCGGACGAGACATAGCCGAAAACATCTTAGTGAAAACGAAGGAAAATTAACAATGGATTCCTCTTGCCATGCTGGCGAGTTAAAAAAGAAAGCCATTGAAGAAAAGGCGGAGTTAACCATTGCATTAGCGGGTAACGCCAATGTTGGAAAAAGCGCGATTTTTAATTGCTTAACAGGAGCGCATCAGCATGTCGGTAATTGGCCGGGCAAGACGGTTGAGAGAGCCGAGGGCAGTTTAAAATTTAAGGAGTACAAGATCGACGTTATCGACCTACCAGGCATCTACTCCTTCTCAACGTTCTCTTTAGAGGAACTCGTCTCCAGAGAATACATAGCCTTAGAAAAACCTGACGTAGTGATAAACGTTATCGACGCATGCGCACTAGAACGAAACCTCTTCTTTACCTTGCAATTAATGGAATTGCAAGCACCCATTATAATAGCGTTGAATCAGATCGACTTGGCAAAGGCTAAGGGAATAAAAATTGACGAGAAGAAATTAAGCGATTTTCTCGGCGTGCCTGTTGTTGCCACCGTAGGGATTAGAGGAGTCGGCGTTTACGAGCTTGTTGAGAAGGCGATTGAAGTTGCAAAGGGGAAATTAGAAGTTGCGCCTAAAGTGAGCGAATATGGAAAGGAAGTTGAGGAGAGAGTTAAAAAATTAGTTTTGCTTTTAGATAGGTTCAATTTTTCTTATCCTTCACGTTTTGTAGCCTTGAAACTTCTAGAAGGAGACCAAGAAGTAAAAAAAGAAGTGCAAAAGAAAAATGCCGCACTTATAGAAACTGCAGAAAAATATGCCAAGGAAATCGAGCAAATTCACGGTGAATCTTGCCCCGTGGTGATTTCTTCAGAAAGATACACGATTGCCAGTAGAATTACGAAAGAGGTCCAAGAAACTGTAGTTCTCCAAAAAACAAGTCTTGCAGACAAGTTTGATGAACTAGCGACGCATAAGATTTTTGGCTATCTTCTGATGGTTGCAGTCATGTTTTCTGTTTTTTATGTGATTTTCATGTTCGGTAGCTTTTTGTCTTCAATGATTTCGGATTTCTTCAGCATCTTTGAACCATCGACCCTCGGTGTGGCTGAGAAGATCGTTTGGGAAGGCGTAGTCGGCGGGTTTATCGCGGCTGTGACGTTGGTTTTGCCTTATGTTTTGCCTTTCTATCTTCTTCTCACGATTCTCGAGGATTCGGGGTATTTGCCGAGAGTTGCGTTTCTACTTGACAACCTTATGCACAAAATAGGCTTGCACGGTAAGGCTATAATCCCCATAATATCAGGCTACGGCTGCAACGTGCCAGCGTGTTATTCATGCAGAATCATGGAAACCCAACGAGACCGATTGATTGCGGCTTTTGTTGTAACGTTTGTGCCTTGCACTGCCCGCATTATAGTCATCCTCGGGTTGGTCGCGGCTTTTGTGAACATAGAGTGGGCGTTTGCTCTTCTTCTAATTGACTTGGCGTTGATTCTAATCATGGGAAGAATTGCGTTCAAGGTTATCCCTGGCGAATCCATGGGGATGATAATGGAGTTGCCTTCGTTGAGGAAGCCTTCGGGGCGTGTGGTTCTAGTGCAAACTTGGGCAAGAGTTAAATCGATAATTTACATGGTGTTCCCAATTTATGTGGTGGGTGGAGCGGTTCTGGCTGGTGTGCATTTTGCTGGTTTGCTAGAACCGATGGAAAACGCGCTTGTTCCAGTGACTGTTTATTGGCTTGGTTTGCCTTCGGTGGTCGGTATTCTTCTTTTGTTCGGCGTCGTTCGCAAGGAATTGGTAGTCGTCATGCCAGCCATTCTTTTCGGTACAACCAACCTAGCCGCCATTTTCACTTCTGTGCAGATGATAGTGTTGGCTTTTGTTACGATGATCTACGTGCCATGTGTTGCGACTTTCGTAATGCTTAAACGAGAATTTGGATGGAAAACAGCCGCTTATATAACCATCTTTGAACTCGCCTTAGGCATATTTCTAGGCGGAGTCTTCTTCAGAATACTAAGCCTTGGGAGTTTTGGGCTCTAAAAAACACTGCATACCAGAGAAGAACCGGTACTTTCTACGTTCGAAGCATCACACGGTTTCTTCACGTTAAATCGCACACAAATCGTACATAACAATATAACATTAATTATTCGATTATTTCCCAGTGGCTTTGGTACTTGTTTAATTCTGTAATTGTGTATTCATCGAGTGGATGCTCTCTAACAGGTATTTCCAGCTCTTTCTTTTCCATGCAAAGCTCAGTTGAAAAATACCTTTGCCCCGAGTCATTAATCATTGTAACAATTGATCTAATTTCAGGATGCTCTTTGGCAACTTTTAATGCCGCTGCCACATTGCAACCTGACGATATTCCGCAAAATATTCCTTCTTCCAAAGCTAATCGTCTGGCGGTTTCAATCGCTTCATCCGATGTGGTTGTGATAATGCCTGATAAGAGGCTGAGATCCAAGTTTCTAGGAACGAAACCGTCGCCAATTCCTTCGATCCTATGAGAGCCCCAAGTCCTCTTTGAAAGCATAGGAGCCTCAGTAGGTTCGACGGCGTAAAGACGCACTTTCGGATTTTTTTCCTTCAAAAATTTGCCCACACCGGTTAAAGTGCCGCCTGTTCCCACAGATGCAAGAAAACAATCAACCTTTCCTCCGGTTTGTTCCCAGATTTCCGGCGCGGTTGTCTTATAATGCGCGTTAGGGTTGTTAGGGTTGCTGTACTGATCCACCCACCAATATTTGCCAGGGTTTTTGTTGAGAATTTCCTTGATTTTTTTAATATCCAGATCTACATCGCTCTCTGCGCCTTCTGTAAATATTACGTTGCCCCCGAAGGCACGTATCATTTTTACCCTTTCCATGCTCATGCCCTTCGGCATGACTATTGTTACTTTGTAGCCGAGCAAACGGCCAACAAATGAGCATGCAATTCCTGCATTTCCTGTAGACGCTTCGATTAGTTCCATGCCGGGCTTTAGTTCATTTGACTCTATGCCCTTGGTTATCATTTCGTAATAAATTCTGTCCTTGAGGCTTCCAGTAGGGTTGAAAAGTTCCAGTTTTCCAAAGATTGTGGCTGAAACTCCGCTATTTCTTGTGATTCTATCTAGTTTGGCCAGAGGAGTTCGACCTATGATCTTGAAAACGTTGTCGTACGCTTTTCGATTCATGCCCCAGGGGATTTTTTTGTTGTTTTGTTTTTTCATTTTTTAGCCTTCTTATTTTGGGTGTTTACGTATGATTTTGCTTTGTTAATATTTTTCCGGCAAGAGCGCCTGTATGTTTTCCTTCCTCGATTGTCACAACACCGTTAACAAGAACCCACTTTATACCTTTCGGAAAATGATGAGGGTCGCCGAAGGTTCCGACGGGCGCAATTTCGTCTGGATCGAAAATTACTATGTCTGCCCATTTGCCTTGGCTAATTTGACCACGGTCTCTTAGTCCCAATCTTTGGGCTGGAAAGGAGGTTGCCTTTCGAACTGCTTCTTCTAAGGTCATTATTTTTCTCTTCTTTATGTAATCGTTGAAAAGGTTAGGAATGTTCCCATAATATCTTGGGTGAGGCTTGCTTAGTCCTAAGGGTCCTTCCGGAGTGAGGGCGGCGCTGTCGGAAGAGATCATTGATAGGGGATGTTTCAAAACCTCTTCGACATCCTTTTCACTTCCCCAGAACTCTATGGCAATTACTTCACTTTTATCTTGTATCAAAAGGTCAAAAATCAAGTCATAGGGGTCCTTGTGCGCTTTTTTTACTATTTCTTGCACGGTTTTCCCTTCGTATTCTCTGTGACTTGGACATGCAGAAATCATTATTCGCTCCCACCCGAGCTCTTTCACTAAGCTTTCTTCGCCTGGGATTCCTTTTTCCATATCAACGCGGATTTTCTTTCTTGAGGCGGGGTTTTTTAATCTTTTCAGAACTTCAGTGATTCCTCCTTCTTGCGCCCAGTGGGGCAAGTAATCAATCAAAGGAGTCACGCCGGCAATCCATGGGTACGCATCGCATGTCACGTCGACACCCCTTTTCCGCGCTTGTTCCATCATCTTAAAGCCTGCTTTTATTTTTCCCCAATTTTGTGGTCCTGTTGATTTGTAATGACTAATTTGGATGGGTATTTTTGCCTTTTCTCCGATTTCGAGGGCTTCTTCTAAAGATTCTAGCATGTTGTCTCCTTCGCTTCTCATGTGGGTTGCGTATATGCCGCCGTGCTTCGCGACTATTTTTGCTAGCTCGATTATTTCTTTTGTTGAAGCGTAACCGCCCGGAGCGTAGAAAAGGCCTGTTGACATGCCAAAAGCGCCGTTTTTCATGTCTTCAGCGACAAGTTTTTTCATCTTTTCTAATTCTTTTTGCGAAGGCGTTGATTTCTTGGTGCCCAAAACTGCAGCTCTCACTGCAGAATGACCGATTAACATTGCGACGTTTATCGAAATCCCTTTTTTCTTTATAATCGTTTGGTATTCTACGAGGTTTTTCCAGTTCCAAGTTAGGTTAAAAAGTTTGAGTAGCGGTTGGGCTCTTTCTTTGTAGAAACCTGACACTGGCGAAACCGAAATTCCACAGTTGCCAATAACATTCGTTGTTATTCCTTGGTGCACGTGACTATCCATCGTGGGGTTGACTAGCAACTGAAAATCAGAATGCGTGTGTATGTCGATGAAGCCGGGGCATACGATCAAATCGTCAGCGTTTATCACTTTTTCTGCGTTGTGCTTGGTTAATTTGCCGATTTCCGTTATTTTGCCTTCTGAAATTCCGATGTCTGCTTTGAACCACGGATTGCCGCATCCGTCGACCACGCGGCCGTTTGCAATCAAAACATCATACGAAACCAACTATGGAAGCCTCAACAACTTTTTATATCAAATTATGCATTTTAAGTTATTCCAGAAGGTAAAGACAATGGATAAAAAGTTTCTGGTAGAAATCGAAGTTGTTGACGTATTAGGACCATGCCCACACCACAAGAAAGGCGACAAAATCCTAATCGATGAACCAAACGTGATTGTTTCTAAAACAAACAACTTCTGTACTCGCGCTTTTCCGATGTTGTCAACTTTCATAATGGCGTTCAGCCACGGAATCGAAACCGGGCTTCAAGGAGTTCCTCTACTCGTAAAATGTCCAGCGACGGCGGAAGGACCTGTGATTTTTAAAGTAAGCAAAAAACCCAAGGAGATGGAAAAATGAAGGAATCAGAGAAATTCATGTACGAATCTGAAAAGTTTAGGTACAAGCTGGAGATTGTTGCTAAGAAGATTTGGCCGATGTGTCCGATTTATAAGGAAGGCGACAAAATGACGATAGTTGAGCCTAGTATAATAGTTCAAGGAACTGACGCCATATGCTTGTCTTTCCTAGCCGATCTTATACCATACTATCGAGGTTTAAGCCGGGGAATTGACCCGAAGGAAATGGGTCTTAAAACTGAAGGTGACTTGGCATACATTGAATGTCACGATCCCGGCGGCAAATATCCAGACTACCCCACGGATGGAGGAACTGTTCTTTTCGAAATTCGGCGTACACCGCTTACCCTTGAAGACATAAAGAAGTATCGAGAGTTTGACTTGAAAAGTATGGAAAAAATTTGGGCACAAAGACGTGAGAGGTACCAGGCGAAACACAAGAAAAAGTAACCTTAAGGAAGTCACTGGTTGGAACTTCAAGAGGCAATAAGACGAAGAAGAAGCATTCGCAAATATACGAATAAAGATGTTCCAGAGGAAGTTCTTACAAAAGTTCTAGAAGCCGGCTTGTGGGCGCCATACGCTATTCAACGCTGGTTAATAGTAACCGTCAAAGAACAGGAAACAAAAAGGGCGATGTTAGAAGACTTCGTCGCCCAGGGCAGAAATCTTCATGTGCTGGCGGCTCCGGTGAACATCGTCGTATGTAGCGATTTAAGGGAAGAAAACATGCCAGCGTTGGCAAAAAGAAACCACGGCAAAGAAGATTTTAAACTGATTTTTTCGGTTCAAGAAACTGCAGCGATGATCCAGAACATGCTTTTAACTGCACATGAACTCGGCTTGGGCGCATGCTGGAATGGAACATTCAACGATAAACGCGTTGCAAGCGTCTTAAAACTACCCCGCGGAGTTCGTCCAGTAGCAATAATTTCACTCGGATACCCCGCCGAGACTCCGGCTCCGCCAAAAAGGAAAAAACTGGAAAAAATCCTCTATGAAGAGCGATTCGGCTAAAGCCAGTTTACTCTTATTCTGTTAGGATTATACAGTCTTCTGCGTCCCACTCGAGATATATTCTTTCGCCGATTTCGAATTCAATCTTTTTAAGGAGAGGCTGATCCACTTTCACAACGGTGCCATCGGGAAGGCGTACATCGTATTTTATCATCGACCCGATGTAAGCGAAATTATCGATTTTTCCTTCAACAGAGTTTGTTTTCTGCGTCTTCTTTCGATTTATTCGAAATTTATGCGGTCGGATGGCGATCGATACGTCTTGATTCTCACTAAGTTTTTCTTCTCCAAAATCTGTGGATTCAACATCAAGTGTCAAGTCTTTTCCAATCGTGATCGTCAATTCGTTCTTTGCTTCGTTGAGATGTAACAATTTTCCTTCGATGAAGTTTGCTTCTCCGATGAAGTTGGCGACGAATTTATTCACGGGGTTTTCGTACACTTCTGTTGGTGTACCAACTTGCACAAGTTTCCCTTTGTTCATAATTGCGATTCTATCTGACATCGTCAACGCTTCGGTTTGATCGTGAGTCACATAGATGGCCGTGATGCCCACTTTCTTCTGGATAGCCTTTAGTTCAAAGCGCATCTGTTGTCGAAGTTTGAAGTCGAGGTTGCTGAGTGGCTCGTCAAAAAGAATCACGTCAGGCTCTGTTACGAGCGCTCTCGCTAATGCTATGCGTTGTTGTTGTCCGCCGCTAAGTTCTCGAGGATACCGTTCTGAGCATTCTAACAGCTGCACTGTCTCGAGCGCTTCTGTGACCTTTTTGTCGATTTCTTCCTTCTTCATCTTGCGAAGTTTCAAACCAAAACCGATGTTGTCACACGCTTTCATGTGGGGGAAAAGCGCATAACTCTGAAACACCATGCCCAATCTTCGTTCATAAGGGGCTTTCCTACTAACATCTTTTCCTTTGATGAGTATCTGCCCAGAATCAGGTTTCAAAAAACCAGCGATTAGTCTCAAAACTGTTGTCTTGCCGCATCCGCTGGGTCCGAGTAAAGTCATGAATTCCCCCGGTGTCACGGCAAGGGAAAAACTGTTTACCGCGACTACGTTTCCGAAGGTTTTTGTGACGTCTATGAGTTCTACGATTGGTGATTGTCCCATTTTTACATCACTTATACAGAAAAAAGATAGAGGAATTAATAGTTTTCATCAACTACGGAGCGGTCCCGATTATCGGCTGTATTTCTTCGTCCCAGATAGTAGTCCATTCGTTTATGTGCGAAGATTTCCAGTCCAAGTCTCCAATTCTGCCGTAATTAATTATGTCTTCTTGCGTCGGGTTGAAAGGTATAATGGCAGGGTTCATTTGAGCGTACTTGTTAGACGGTGGCAAACCGAAACTGGCGCACATGAATTCATTGTTTTCTGGGTTCATATAATTGTTGAGGAAGTTCATGGCAAGGGCTTTACGCGGTCCATTAATAACCACGACACAATCTACTGCGACGGCGAAGGCTTTTTCAGTGTCGTTGAAATATGGAATCCAACTTATTTCTACACCTTGTTTGTACCATTGATACAGTTTGTCGGCAGTAACGCATAAACCGATGTAAGCCGTGCCAGACGCAAGCATGTTGATGCACTCTGTCTCGGTTGTCCATATTCCGGCCATGTGAGGCGCGATTTGTTTCAAGGCGTTCCATCCAGCAGTAAGGTTGAACTCTGAACCGCCGAACCAGTACGCTGGCATTATTACGCTGTCTCCGGTTCCTAGTGAAATGTGCGAAGTGGCGATTTTCTTGTTAAACTCCGGTTTGAACAGATCCGTCCAATTCGCGATTGGGGTCGTAATGAGATCTGAGCGCCAAGCGCAACTGACAACTGAGATTACATACAAACCTACACCGTAAATCTTGCCATTGTATTTTATCAATAGGTTGTCGGGTATTTGGTCCAAGACTGGCATGTCATTCCTATTCAGTTCAGCGAGATAACCTGCCTTTGCCAGTTGAACGGCGACGGACGGCGCGACTGCGGCGAGGTCAATTTTTACTTCGGGCCAAATCGACTCTATTTTGTTTATAACGGTTGATGATGCGCCAGCGTGAATTTCAAGTAGTATTTGGGTTCCAAAGTCTCTAGTGTAGTTATCAGCGATTCTTCTTGTAAGGTTTCCAAAATCTCCGCCCCAACAAGCATACACTAAGGATTGCGCTTGAGCACTTGGTGGCGATATTACGTAACGATCAATAACAACACCTACAACAAAGGCTACGACCAAAGAGATTATCAGCAGAATCGTTTGAGTTAAAGTCATTGCTTTTTTTGTTCGCATTTTCAATTTTCTCCTCAAGTTAATGAGTTACTTAATGATTAAGTGTTTCATTAAATAAATTTTTCCTCTATTTGCGACTTTACCAAAGTCCCACGAATCTTTCAAACCCCACAGTTCTTTCTATGATTATCATAAATACCGCGGTAACGCCCATCAAAAAAGCCGAAGCTGCCGCGATTGCGGGGTTAGAGTAGTACCTCATGTAACCCATAAACGCCACGGGAAACGTTGTTGTGAAGGGATCAGCGAGAAAGGCGGCGAGGTTTATTTCGCCCCAAGATATGGAGAAGGCAAACACTGCACCTGCGACGATGCCAGGTTTTATTATTGGTAGTGTGATTTTGAAAAAGGTTGTCAGTTCGTCAGCACCTAATATTTGGGCTGCTTCTTCTAATGTTCTGTTGAAGCCTACGAGTGACGCTGAGACTGTTCTAACAACGTACGGCATCGTCAGTATTGTATGCCCAATGATAAGGTTTGGTAAGGCGTTGTATAGTCGAAGGTATCCATACAGCATGTTCAAAAGAGCTGCGCCTGTCACCACGCCTGGCACTATTATGGGAGATAGAATGAGGGTGTTCAGAAATTCTTTCCCCTTAAAATTGTACCTAACTATAGCGAGCGAACATGTGACGCCTATTGTCAATGATACCACCGTGACCAAAGACGCCAGCAAAAGACTGTTTTTCAACCCTTCGATAAACGGAGCGTAATTTAAGAAGACCACAAACCAATCCAGCGTGAATCCTCTGGGAGGGAAGAAGGCTAAAATTTTTCGAGGGTCGAACGCCATGCTTAAAACGAACATGATTGGGAGGAAAAGAAACAAGAAGGTGCCCCATGTGAGGGAGAACGTGATAACCTTTCCCGCTGAATCCATTGTTTTCTTGCTACTCCCAAGTTTTGTCACTTTACTTTCACCCACCTTGATAGTACGCCGCTTATTCCATAAGCGACGGTCAATGAGACAAGCAGAAGAACAACCGACATGGCCGCCGCAAACGGGTAGTTTACGACGTTGATGAATCGATCGTATATGTAATTGCCCATCATGAACACTCTTCCTTGACTCAGAACCAGTGGGGTTACGTATGCACTAGCAGCGCCAGTAAAACTTAGAAGCGCTGAAGCAATCACGCCGGGCAAGCTTAAAGGAAGAGTTATTTTGAAGAACGTTTGGATGCCGCTTGCTCCAAGAATCTTGGACGCCTCTTCAACTTCAGGGTTAATGTTTTTTATCGAACCCATTTGGACAAGCGCCGCGATCGGTATGCCTTGGTGGACCATGCTTACAATAATGGGCCATGGCCCGCCAAGCCAATCCTGTTTCGGAAGACCGAACAAGCCGAGCACTTGGTTAAGAACACCGTCCGATCCATACACTTGATAGAACGCGTAAACCCTTACCAGAAGCTGCATGAAAAAAGAGGTGATGAGAAAACCCATAACGAACTTCTTAAGAAAACCAGATTTGGACCTGACTAGATAGAAGGCAAGCGGGTATGCAAGTATCACGGTAAAAATTGTGGTGACGATGGATATCCATAATGTCAGTATTATAGCGTTGGCGTAGACGGGCCTAAAGACTTCGGCGTAATTCTGCAGAGTGAATGTGAATTCTGGTCGTATTTGGCCAGGTACGTAAGTGTAAAAGCTCTGTGCAAGGAGGAGGATTAGTGGAAATAGATAGAGGAATATTAGGAGGATTAGTGTGGGTAAAATGAAAATGGCAACAGCGTATTTCCTAAGGTAGTATTTTATGGCGCTTTTCCGTTCTTCTCCTTTGCTCATCGTTTCTCAACTTTTTACTTTAGCAGTAATAGGAGAATAAACATTTTGCTAGTGATCGCTCTCTATGCCGTCGAGGAAGTCGCCGAGACGTTCAAGAGCAACCTTTAAGGTCTCTTTGTCTACCCCGCCATATTGCAACCTAAAATGTTTTGGCGCCTTGAAATACTCGCCGGGTGTAAGCAGAACGCTTTTTTCAGCCATCAATTTTTTGCATAGTTGTACCGAATCTATCTTAAATCCATACCGAGGAAACACTACTGCGCCAGCCACGGGTGTTATGCATTTTAAGGCATGTTTGGTTTTAAGCCATTTTAGAAAGATTTTCAAGTTTTCTTGGCATATTCTCCTTGCTCTTTGGCAGATTTTTTTGAAATTTTCTCTTTGAAGGGCTATGTTTGCGATATAATCTGATAATGTTGGATTAGCCAGCGTTGTATAATCTTTTTGAGCCCAGAATTTTTGGATAAGGTTTTTGTCTGCAACGAGCCATCCGGTTCTCAGTCCAGCCAAGCCTAATTTGGACAGACTTCCAGTACTCATTCCTTTATCGTATACCTCGACTGGAGAAAGCGATGGAGAACCGTCAAGTTCAGTGTAACGTAGGACTTCATCAGCGAGAACGTATGCTTTCACGTCATTTGCTATTTCACAGATGTTTTCAACGTCTTTCTTAGAAAAACATGAGCCCGTGGGATTATTTGGGTTAACGATTATTATCATTTTAGTTCTTTTGGAGACTTGTTCCCTTAACGAGTCGATGTCGAGTTTGTAGTTTTCCCGCTCGGTTAAATAGAAAAATTTCACACGGGCGCCCAAGGCTTCAGCAAGCCCTACGCTTTGAAGATAAGTTGGAAGACCGCCGATTAATACTTCATCGCCCGGTTCAATCAAGTAACTCATCGCGAGAAAGTTACCTTCTGTCGTTCCATTTACGATGAGAACATTCTCCTCATTAACATTAGAATACAACTCGCTCACGCGGCTGCGAAGTTCCTTTTGGCCCTGAGTCGGTCCATGCATTAATTCTAAGTCCAAGTTTAATTCTTTGATTAGCTCGTTTAGTTTTAACGATTTTACAACAGAACCTGCGAGGTCGTATTCACAAGAGTGAGATGGAAGCCAGCGTTCCAAATCAAACGGTTTTATCTTCAACTAGTTGAACATCCTGACGCTCTGGAAGTATAGCATAAACATGTAGTATTCTTAAACGTTATGACGTGCATGAAAACCGAATTCGGCTAAGCTAGGCTTCTTGTGAATCTGATTATTTTTTGAAGCCCGTTTTTTAGTTTCTCAGCGTCTGTGCCATAGAGTATTCTGAACCTTTGTGGTACTTCGAAATAGTCTCCAGGCGATACTGCTACTTTCTCTTTTTCTGCTAGTTTCTTGCAGTACTCTACCGAGTTAATTGAGTGGTTATACCTAATAAGCGCCGTAGAGCCTGCTTGCGGTTTTACGCAACTGATTATGTCTTTGTTT
Organism: Bathyarchaeia archaeon; assembly: GCA_038826685.1. Taxonomy (GTDB): domain Archaea; phylum Thermoproteota; class Bathyarchaeia; order Bathyarchaeales; family SOJC01; genus JABFQO01. The sequence goes on along the minus strand of JAWBOF010000001.1, from coordinate 2,450 downwards.
TCTTCTACTGCTTTCATGAGTATTTCGACTCTGTGACTGAGTATTTTGCGGTTCCTTTCCCTAATCCAATCTAGTTTCTTTAAAGCAACAGCCGCGACGTGTTGGTTAAAAAACGAGTTTCCTAGGCTTGTATAATCTCTGAAAGACCAGCATTTCTGTGCTATGGTGGGATCACGCGATGCAATCCATCCTACTCTCAAGCCAGACAACCCGAGTTTTGAAACACTCCTAGTGCTGACGCCTTTTTCGTATATTTCAACTGGTGACTTTGTTATTTTTCCGTCAATCTCCAGCCCGCATAAGACTTCGTCTCCTATCACGTACGCGTTTACGCTTCGGGCTATATCGCAAATGGCTTCTAATTCCTTAAGCGTCAATCTTGCGCCAGTCGGGTTGTTCGGGTTAGTTATCAGGATTGCCTTGGTTTTTTTCGAAGTTAACTCGTTAATTTCCTCAATATTTGGGCGATAGTTCTTTTTCTCGTCGAGCCAAGACAATCTGACTCTTGCACCTATCGCTTCCAATATCCCCTTCGCTTGCATGTAATTCGGAACCAAAAAAACGCATTCATCGCCCGGAGCAACGAGATAGTTTAGTAACAAAAAGTTGGCTTCAGCAGCGCCATGAGTAACAAGAACACCGTCTGCCTCCACAACTCCTGAGTAGAGGGCGCTTATCTCTTGCCTCAGTTCCTCAGTGCCGTTAGTCGGCCCGATTCTAATTGGCGCATCTAGATCTTTTTCACTGATCAATTCGTTATACCTTAAATGAGTGATAACTGACGCTGAAAGATCGATGTCGCATTCAAACCTGGATTCTGAAAGCCACCTTTCAAGCATAAACGGAGGAAACTTCAATACCATCGTTCTCCAAATCCGCTTTAGAGTATGGTTAGTTAGCGATAAAGCTTAAAAGTGTTCTTTTGAAAGTTAAGCGCTGAGGCATGTTCATGCGTTTTTCTCCTCCATATGTACTCGCCTTTGATTTGGGAACGACGGGATGTAAAGGTGCTCTTGTCGACAACGAAGGCTTTTTGGTGGACAAAATAACTACACAATACTCTTCGGTCCCTTTGAAAAGCGGGTATTTGGAACAAAACCCATTGGCTTGGTGGGAATCTGTCAAAACCATTTGTTCAAGGATTCTAAGAAAAATCGATTTAAAAGATTTGGCGGGTTTAGGTTTTTGTGGAACAATGGCGGCGGCATTGCCTGTTGATAAAAGCGGAAAGCCTCTTCGAAACGCAATGTTGTATGCAGATATGCGTGGCGTTAATCAAGCTAACAAATTGGCAAAAGAATTTGACTCTAAAGACATTTACGCTTTAACGGGAAACCCAATCAGTCCGGTGTATTCGCTTTCAAAATGGATGTGGATAAAAGAAAATGAGCCTAGAATATTTAATAAGACCTTCAAATTTATTCAGCCAAAAGACTTCTTTGTGCTCAAGTTGACCGGCGAAATAACAACCGATTTTGTCGACGCCTCAGCTACCATGGCCTTCAATGTGGCAAAAAGAGAGTGGGCCGATGAGATCCTTTTATTTTGCGGTATTCCTCTGGACAAGTTGCCGGAACCCCAGCCTTCAATAAACATCGCGGGAGAACTTTCTAGCAAATCAGCGCATGAACTTGGTCTTCGTAAAGGATTGCCCGTGATTGTTGGATGCGGCGATACAGCCGCGCTACTGGCTGGGGCAAAAGCAACAGATCCAGGATGTGGCACCGTGTATTTGGGCGCAGCCGCCGAGATAGATTTGACCACTGAGCAGCCTATGTTCAATGCTGAAGCCATGATTCCTGTGCGTTGCCATGCGATTCCGGAAAGATGGCTTAATTCGGCTTCCGCTATGACTTCGGGAACGGCGCTGAAGTGGTTTGTGCAGCAATTCTGCAACGAGTCTTACCGAGAAATGGACAAAAAAGCGGGTAGAATCCCGGTGGGTTCTGAGGGGCTGATTTTCTTGCCGTATTTGTCTGGCGAGCGCATGCCTATCTGGGATCCTCATGCACGAGGTGGCTTCATAGGTATAACCACGGCAAGTAGTAAAGTGCACTTTTACCGCGCTGTTCTGGAAGGGGTTGCTTTTTCTTTGAGAAGTATAATGGATGCTTATAGAGATATGGGGGTTCTATTCGAAGAAATGAGTATTAGCGGCGGGGGAGCTGAGAGTATTCTGTGGAAACAAATTGTTGTCGATGTTCTAGGATTAAAATGCTACGAGTTAGCACAACCCGAAGAAGCAAGCGCCCTCGGAGTTGCTCTTTACGTAAACACCGCGCTTGGCAATAAAAAAATAACGCGGGATATGCGAGATAAATTTGTAAAGACGAAAGGATTACTGGTTCCTAATAAGAAGAACACAAATGCATACAATAAATTTTACCGGATTTACAAAAAATGCTACCCAGCGCTTGCTGATATAATGCATTCCTTGGCAAGGGAATCCT